>WJJA01000461.1 GCA_014729955.1 bacterium | reverse complement strand
GAGTAGAACGCCGCCCAGGACAAAAAACACACGACGGTGCGCCCACCAGTACCGCAGCTGCGCGAAGAGTCCGCCGGACGGACGCTCTGCCGGCTCGCGGTGAGAAAGGGTCGATGCCATAGGATTCCTGTTCAAGGTTACGACCGACTCCAAACTTGTAATGTAAGGCGTACACACCCCCTGGTTGAACCGGAGAGTGGTGATTTTTTGCCGGAAGGGCATGGTTTCATGAGGTGAGACACTGCCGTGCGGGTTTGGTTGCATTCCGTCTCCCGAACCCGTTGCCTTTTTTCCGTTACGGCCTATATTGCGAGCTGTGATGGTACGATGAAGGAGGACCTGTGGAAGACTATAAGGCAAGAATCCACGATGCAGCGGTACAAGTATTCGCCGAGAAGGGGATCGATTCCACGACACTGGCCGACATCGCCGCCACCGCCGGCCTGGATGAAGCGGCACTGCATGTCTACTACAGGGACACCGAGACCCTGTTCAGAACCATCAGCACCGAACAGACCAATGCATTCATCGGCACCATGTTAATCGCCTGCGAAACCATCGAGGAACCCGAGCCTTTTCTGCGCGAAATCGTTCGGATCGTTGACAACATGCTGATGAGCAACCCGGACTTCCTGCGGATCACCCTGCATGCCATGCTGGAACGAAGGGAAATTTTCTTCCACACGATGGAGTCGCCGCTGTTTCCACGGGAGGTGTTCGATCGGTTCCAATGGTTCATGGACGAAGGCAAATTGCGGCGGGTCGATCCTGTCCAGTTGGCGCTGATCCTGGACTCATTGACCTTCTTCACCCAGGTCCTGCGCGACCAGCTGGAACTGGGACAAATCTCCGACAAGCAGATTGAAGCGTTCATGCAGGCACGCCATGATACGGTCCTGCAAACCCTGCTGCATGGATTGTTGCCGCAGGACGACCGATAAAACTCTCCGGTGGGCGTCGGTGATAGGAGCAAGTCGCCGGTCTAAAAATCCACCGAAATCGCCAGCCACGGGATACCCAGAATCCCCCATTCGATTTGCCGCATCAGTCCAAGGTCAGCAGTAAACCGCCACGCCTGCATCCTCGCGCCCACAATACCGATGGGTGAGGTCTCAGGCAGGAACCATACTTCGGCCATGAAGCCCCGGTTGTGCTTGGACCCGGCAATGCCTCCCAGGTAAACAGCCGGTTGTTCTGAGGGTTCTCCTCCCGCATATCCCCAACCGAGCCCGGCCGTCAAGCTGCCGGCGTTGCCGCGCACGGTCATCGTTGTGTTGACCAGCCCGAAATTCTCCCAGCGCCTGTTGCTGTCCCTGTCCGACAAGTCTTCGAAAAGATTGGTGCCGACCCAGCCCATGAAGATACCGGCACCCGCGGACAGGCTTTCACTGCGATAGACCCGTACCCGCGGGGTGAGCCAATACATCCCGAAATCGTCCGTGTTAAAAGGAAAGAAGCCGCCGCCCAGGGACAGGCCGCCCCCCAGGCCGGCTTCCAGGGTTGGCACGAGGATCTCATTAAGTGTGAAGTTGACCTTGCGTCCGGGCAGCACATCGGCGGTCGGGGCGACAAAGAGACGGGTCGGATAGCGGCGGCCGGCACGACGTTGGATCTCCGACGGGGTCGGTGTATAGTCGGCTTCGATCGCCAGGATCTCTTCCAACCGCACACGGCTGCTGCCGAACGATCCCTCAACGATGATCTCTTCGCCCGGCCAGGCGGCAATGCGACCGATCAGCAGGCTGCCGTCGTGAAATACGAGGCGCGCCTGGAGCAGCGGCAGGGACCTCCCTTCCCGGAACGCCTCCAGCCGTTTTTCCAGCCAGGGGGCGAACTCTTCCGGAAATTCCGAAGTAACAGGAACCGAGGTCGTTGTACCGTCGTGATGCGCAATCTTCAAGTGAACAATGTCGGGGTTGGGACGTTCCTGCCACCATGCATAGTCCCAGCCGTCAATTTCCGTGAACACGCCGATGCGCTCCGCCTCTGCCGGCTCCAGGGTGTCACCGATCGAGGAGGAAAAGGGAATGGCTTTGACCGCACTTTGGCAGGGCGTGGTGAAGACCATAAGAAGAAAAAGCGGCAGGCATGCAAGCAGTACTCGTACGGGCCAAATCATTGTACCCCCCGTGCAGGTTAAAATCCGTGTTCGGTGCACCTGGAAACGCGCACCTTCGGATGCAATGCATAGAATGTAAGAGGAAAACTCCCGTGGCGCAGCAGGACAGTCCGTGCAAATCGATTTGCAAATACAATGTGCAGAGGTATTGTATCGGCTGCGGCCGGCACATGCGTGAAGCGCAATACTGGTATCGGCTATCCCCGGAAGAACAGGAAGACGTTTGGCAGGCCCTTCCCGAACGTCTCATGGCGATGGATCGTGGTGAGCTGGGTGGATTCCGCCGCGGTCCGTACGAAACCTGAGCAGGGAGATATTTACCCGCCGTTCCGTTCAGTCACGCCCATCCGTCGGAAGAAGTCTTCCCAGACCGTCTCCATGATATCCCAGGAATAGGTTGTGCGAAAAACCTCACGCGCACGTTGCGCCGCCTGTTCGACGGCCGGATCTCCGTCACGCAGCCGCCGCAGGTCGCGTGCCAGTGCATCGACATCGTTGTACGGGCTGATCAACCCGAAACCGTGCTCCTCGATCATCGATTTCGCCTGGTTCTCGGCATTGATCAGCACCGGTGTGCCGACCATCATCGCTTCATAAAGCTTGTTCGGCGCGCCGTAGACATAGTTCAAACGCACCGGGCTGTAATGGCAGTACATCGCCGTTGCCGCTTTCGCGATCGGGAGGAGTCGGTCGGGATGAACTTTGCCCAGGTGATGCACCTTGGGATGCCGGCGGAATACGGTTTCCACGAAAGGACCGACCGTTTTGCCGGTGCTGACGATTTCCATGCCCTCTACACGATCGACCGCGGCAAGCACGGCTTCGACACCGTGTATGTTGTCTTCCAGGTTTCCGTTCACATAGACAAACTTCTTCGGCAACCCTTTTTCTGCCGTGACCTCTTCATACGGCGGCGAATTGTGCACCACCGCGGTGACCGGTGGACGGTAGCGATGCCACTGCAGTCGCTCCGGGGTGACCTCAACCAGGCCGTCCATCGCGCGCAACCCCAGCTCCGAGAGCCTGCGGAACAGGGGGCGCAGCTTCGCGCCGGGTCCGAGCACACGCATCCCGATGCTGTCATGCATATCCACCGCAACGAAACGGGAACGCGGCAAGTATCCGGCGGCAAACGGAAGAGTGTATTCATCGTTGACAACAAGCGTGACATCCGGGCGAAGTTGCTGCAGCTTCCAACGGATATACCGCATGAACCGCGCCACACCGGGGACGGTCGCCAGGCCGTTCGACAGCTGCAAGTCCACAATATGGTAGTGAATGCCCGGCGTGCGGCTGTCGTCCCAGGATCGTTTCCGGGTTACCCCGATGAAATGTACCTCTCGAAACAACCGTCTCAGGGTCGGAAGGGTTCGCCGGGCACGTACGTAAGAGGGCGCATCCGAAAACACGAAGGCGATGGACGCGTCAAAGACCGGGGATGTATCGGATGAGACGGGCGGCATTGGTGATCCCCTATTCGCCTGATTCATCGAGCATGGCCCGGGCGGCCCCCAGGATGCGCTCGGAGGTAAAGCCGAATTTTTTAAACAGCACGTCGCTGGGGGCGGACGCTCCGAATCCTTCGAGCGAATAAACCTTTCCACGTCCGCCCACCCATCGGCTCCAACCGAAGGAAACACCGACTTCGATTGCAAGACGATTGGTGATGTGGTCCGGCAACACCGACTGCATGTATTCCTCGGACTGTTCTTCAAACAACTCCCAGCAGGGCAGACTGACCACACGAATCCGCCGGCCTTCCGCAATGAGTGTCTCGTAGGCATCTATCGCAAGATGCAGTTCAGACCCCGTTGAGATCAGGATCAGTTCGGGGTCGCCTTTGCAATCTGCGAGGATATACCCACCCTTGAGAACTCCTTCGGCCGATGCATATCTGTCGCGATCGATGGTCGGCAGCTTCTGTCTGGTGGTCAGGAAGGCGGTAGGTCCGTCCTTGTGCAGCAGGGCGGCACGCCAGGCCTGGACGGTTTCGTTGGCGTCTCCCGGGCGAAACACCCAAAGCTCCGGGATCGCACGCAGGCTGGAATAATGCTCCACCGGCTGGTGAGTGGGACCGTCTTCCCCCAGCCCGATACTGTCGTGGCTGAACACAAACAGCACCGGCAACTGCATCAACGCGGCGACTCGAATCGCCGGGCGCATGTAATCACTGAAAATCAGGAAGGTTCCGGTATACGGCCGAAGGGCGGCATACAGCGCCATCCCGTTGGAAATCGCACCCATCGCATGCTCACGGACCCCGTAACGAATGTTGCGACCGCCGGGAAGTTCCGGCAGGAAGTCCTGCTCGCCCTTGATGTCGGTTTTGACCGAGCCGGTCAGATCGGCACAGCCGCCGAAAAGCGTGCGCACCCGGGCGCCGACCGCATTGTGCACTTTGCCGAACGCTGCCCGCGTGGCAACCTTTTCGTCCGTGGAAAACAAGGGCAGGCTTTCGTCCCAGCCCGCAGGATCCTCGCCCTGGATCATATGACGCCACATCGCGGCCCGGCTCTCATCCTCTCCGAGCCACAGATCAAGGTTCTGGCGCCATGCTTCATGCAGAACACGCCCGCGGTCGGCCACTTCGGAATACAGCTCATACACCTCGTCCGGGATGGTAAACGGCGGGTGTTCCCATCCCAGGGTCTCGCGGGTCAGGGCAAGCTCTTCTTCGCCCAGGGGGGAGCCGTGAGA
The DNA here is from genome assembly GCA_014729955.1 of bacterium. Classification (GTDB taxonomy): domain Bacteria; phylum Electryoneota; class Electryoneia; order Electryoneales; family Electryoneaceae; genus WJJA01. Next base: position 827 of record WJJA01000461.1, on the reverse strand, counting down.
CGAAGAGTGATCCTGCTTGTTCGGGCTGCCGTACCCGATGTGAGTGTGGATTTCGATGATCGAAGGACGATCGGAAACTGCCTGAGCCTTGACGATGGCGTCGTAGATCGCCTCGGGATCATTTCCGTCTTCCACGTCCTGCCCGTGCCATCCCTGCGCCTCAAACCGTTTCGGCATGTCCTCGGTCATTGACAGGTCGGTCGAACCGTCAATGCTGATCCGGTTGCTGTCATACAATACAATCAGGTGCCCCAGCTTCCATCGCCCCGCCAGCGCGCCCGCTTCGCTGCTGATGCCCTCCATCAGGTCGCCGTCGCTCGCCACGACATAAACAAAGTGGTCGAGCGGGTCGAAGCCTTCTTCCACCCTCGTCAGACCCAGCGATTCACGGACATAGCGCCGTGCGGTCGCCATGCCGATCCCGTTGGCAAACCCCTGCCCCAACGGCCCCGTCGTGGTCTCAACCCCGGCGGTAAACCCGAACTCCGGGTGGCCTGGTGTACGGCTTTTCCACTGGCGAAACTGCTTCAGATCCTCCATTTGCAGATCATAGCCCGCCATATGCAACAGGATGTATTGCAGGGCGCTGCCGTGACCGGCGGAAAGGATGAAGCGGTCACGATTCGGCCAGAAGGGGTCGTCCGGGTTGAACCGCATGAAACGGCTGAAAAGCACATGGGCGGCAACGGCAAATCCCATCGGCATACCGGGATGCCCGCTTTTCGCCTTCTCCACCATTTCTGCCGCCAGGATACGGATGGTGTTGACCGCCTTGCTATCCACTTCGGAAAACGTGCGCTGAATGGGCTGAACGTTCATCGAAAGTC
>WJJA01000460.1 GCA_014729955.1 bacterium | reverse complement strand
GTTCACCGGCGGCGAGATCCTCTGGGCCGATCAAAACCGCCGACCGGTCGTCCTGCTAAGCGGACGGCCGCACATGTTCGCCTGGTGGTTTCCGCCTGAGCAGTACATCGGTCGTTCCGGAGTGTTTCTCACCCAGGAGCGTTACGGTTTACGTGACGAGGAAGTGGAGAGGATGCTACGTGCGCGGTTTGACACGGTGCGGGAGATCCCGATGCCCGGCTTCAAACGGGGCAAGGGCCTGGTAAAGATGCAGGCGTGGCGCGTGGAAGGGTTTCATACACCGCCGGAGTATCCCTACGGGCCCTGACAGGCCGGTTTGCTTCCTGTGAGCTTTGCTTCGGCCCGTTTTCCAGAAGCTGCAAGCCGTCTGCGATACCCCGGCAGGCGGGCGCACCCGATCACTCCTGTAAACGGTTGATGAGACGGTCGAATTCGTGCTTTCCGCCCGCGAGCAGCAACAGCAACGGCGCTTGTTGACGTGCAAGACGGATCATTTCCTTCGCGATGATGCGAATATCCCATTGTGCATGGAGATCTTCGCGCAATCGAGACAGGTGCTGCAGTTCCCGAGCGGAAGCGTGAAACATTACTCGTCGACGGTGGGCGTTGGTGAGTGCATAGGGCGCGGCGGCCGGTGTGCGGTGTGCCAGTTCGCGCGCGAACTCGGCCGACGTTTCCATCACGGCGTCGAACAGCGGCGCGCCGCCGACCTCATTTACCGATTCCGGCATCGTCCAACCCAGCGCGGGATCGTAGGGCCCGGTCAGCAGGCTCGCCATACGGTGCCGTTTCAACTGCCCGAACGCCGCGGCCGACAGGGTGATCTCGTAAGTAAAGTGAGCGATCTCGAATTCACGGGGGGCCGGGTCCCACGGCGCATTGGCAAGCAGCGCCTCTTTCACCAGGCGCTCCCGTTTCTCCCGGTTCATTTCACGCACACGATTCATCGCACCGGTGTAGGAATCGCCCTTCATTCTTGCCAGCAGGGCAGCGATCACCTTCTGTTCGGCATCCTCATCGTAATCGACCAGTTGCACATCCGGTTCCGACCCTTCCGGGACCGCGCCGGCCGCCCACCAGCGCGTCTGCCGGTGACGGTGCCGTTCATACTGCGTCGCATCGACATATTTCACAAGCGAGGGTGCCAGTCCTGTGACCGCTTCACGCAGTTGCGACCCGAAGGCGCGCACCTCCGCGAGGGGATGCGCGAGCGTACGCCGTGCCATCACTTCGAGCGTGCGTGCGTTGATCGTCATACCAAACTGTGCCTGGGTTGCCAGAGAGACCACGTAACGTGCATCTTCCGCCGCACGGCTTTTCGCGGCACGTTTCGGTTTCTCCTCGCCCTCCTCGCGCAGGATCAGCTCGAAGTAGTCCACCAGTTTGGGATAGAGTTCAAAATAGACCGAGTTCTGCCTCTGGATCAGGTTGCGAAAGGTCTGCGTCATACCCGCTTCTTCGATCTCGGGCGGGATGACGATGTCGCCGTCCAGCTTGATATAACGTTGTGATTTTTCGGTGAAGGAGGCGAGACGATGGTATTCAACCTGTTCGACGGCCAGGCGCGAAATCCCCACGACATCAAAGTTGAAACAGGCATGTTCCGCGACACTCGCATGGCCCAACCCGAAAATAATATTTTCGTTCGACTTGCGAGCTTTTTCGACCTCTTCGCGTGCAGCGGCGCGCAGTTCCGGGATTTCGGCCGGGTTGCGACTGATGCGTGCATACGCCGCTGAAAGAGTTTCGGGGGTAATCGATTCCAACGGCGGCGGGTCGCCGTCGGAGTAGGCTGCCTGCTTCAATTGCTCCAGCAGTGACGTGTCAATCGAATGACCGGCAAGGATCACACGCAGCGGCAACGGATCGCTCATCACTGTCCCTCTCCGTAAATTCGAGTACGCAAACGGCCGATGGCCTGCACCATCGCAGCGTCCAGCACGACCAGGTCCTTGGCGCCGAGCATCACCCACTGCAGCGCCTGTTCCTGGGACAGGCCGCCGCGTGCGAGCAGGATCAATTCCGCGCCGTTCTCTTCGCACCACTTCGACACCGGCGGCAGAACTGTCTCCATATCGCGCCGGAACAGATCCACATCCAGCAGCACCCACATCGGGCGCAGTTTGCGGCACTGATCCAGCAGACCGCCCTTCTTCGGGTAGTAGTAGACCCGCCTGTGTTGACCCGCGAGACCAAGGCCGAAGAAGTAGCGGATCCGTCGGTTTTCTGTCACCAGCAGGACCACCAGGCCTTCGCCGATACTGTCGCCGCGCAGTGCCCAGTCGATACGCCCGTTGAAGGCGTCGATCCCTTCGTTCGGATCGATCATGTCGTACGCGCCGAAGCCGCGCAGGTCCGGCAGCGCGCGTGATGGTTTGCCGAGCCACAGACGCGGCACATCACGAAATTGTTGTGTAGAATGAAGCAGTCGTTCCGCCCGTTCCGCCTCGATACCCCACACTTCTGCATCCGCGACAACAAGGTCGCAACGTTGAATCTCACGCAGCCGTTCCCGCACCGTATCCAGCGTCGTCGAGGTCAGCATCATCACCTGCCCGTGCGCCTGCAATCGTACACGCCAGGCATCCGTGCGACCCATGTAGAGAATGTGAGGGTCGAACGCCTCCGCAAGATGGTCTTTGATCTGGTCACGGTACCCGACCTGCTCCTTTTTCTCGCGTATGGGCGGCTTCTGCATGCCGGTGTCAAGACGCCAGATCTCTTCGATGATGCTACTGAGCTTCGCCTTGGCGATGGCGTCTATTTTTTCAATCACCGCGGTGAATTCCGGGTTGCGGGAACGGTGGAGCCTCGCCTTGATCGGCACATCGGGACCATTCGGTTCGAGGGTGACCGAGGCACGCGGTACAGCGTAGCCGTCCGCGTGAATCCTGCCCTCGATCTCGGCGTCAAACATCAGCTTGGTGATTGTGCATTGCAGGACCGGCGCCTGTTTCCAGTCCCCCATCCAGATCATCCCGATCTCCATGGCTCGTGCCTCGGAAATCGTCGCAAGGTATTCCTTCGACTCCACCTTCAGATCACGCAGGTCTACGAGATACCGCGCTTCGCCGTCCTCAAACTCCACCGTCTCGCCCGGTGCGCAGGAGAACGTGGTAGTGATGATCAAGCCCTCTTCGAAATGAATCAGGGTGCCGTGCAGGGATACCGCCTCACCCTCCTCGAAATCGGGCACCGGCATCAGTCTGTCCGCCAGCAGACGCAAAGCTCCTGTTTCGTCCGTCTCCGCACGCAATACTTGGGTCGCGTAGGTTTCCTCATCGGTACGTACCAGGTCCAGACGTCCCTTGCGCAATGCATCGTTGGAAAACCACTCGATCCAGTGCGTCGGGTCGTCGGACGCCGCGTCCTCGCGACGACGGAGCAGACGGTTCAGTGAACTCGGCAGTCCGGGCTTGACAGGCAAACGGTTTCTCCCGCTGGTCGTAACTGAAAGAATATAGGCAGGCCGGCCCACCCGCTCACAACCTCGCATGGAAAAAGCCGATGGGAACCGGGTGCGCAGGAATGGCCTTTGGTTCAGCCGCTCCAACGGTTCGACTGCCGAGGAGCAGCCCGGACTTGTGCACCTTGGCGTTGTGTCAAGTCCAGATTCGTCGTCAGACGAATTGTGACCTGACGGACAAGGCATCCCGCCGGCCCGTCGCGGTTGCGAGGTAGCCCTGATCACGGTTTACGTAAGGGTAGGGACGGGCGTCCATACCCGCCGATGAACACGGCCAGGCGTTCATGTAGACAACAGCATCGCCTGCGGCGACACGCAGGCAGGGACGCCTGCGCCACTCGGCATTGACAGGGTGGCCCGAGCCCTGGCTTGGGTTTATTCAAGGCGATGGAATGAATCGCCTGCGGCGATGGGCAGGCACGCCGGTGTCCGACTGACAGGAGGCCTGCCACACCTGGCACAGGGGTCAACCGTCGAACAGTCTCCCCTGCATCAGCGACACCGGGCTACCTCTCGCTCCCCTGCATCAGCGGTGCAGGGCTGCGGCGGACTCCGCTCCTTTCTTCGAAATCGAGCGGCTCCCTTTCACCGTTCGCATCGACTTCCTATCCTTTGACATTCCTGACTGCATAAGAACTCTGGGAGTGCCTGCCGATGAAACTACCTTTCCGCGATACAGGTCGACTGGAAGCGTTCAGCGACGGTGTCTTCGCAATCTCCGCCACATTGCTGGTCGTAACGCTGGAGGTGCCGAGCAGTTTTGAGCAGTTGCTGGCCAGCCTGTACGGCTTCATCGCCTTTGCGTTCAGCTTCACGATGCTGATCCTGATCTGGAGTGCCCATTACAAATTCTTCCGGCGGTTTCCGCTGGAAGACAACTGGACCATCGCGCTGAATGCATTGCTGTTGTTTCTGGTGCTGCTTTACGTGTACCCGTTGAAATTCCTGTCCGTCGCGATGATCTGGGCGATGTTCGGTTCCACGGCGACTTACCTGCCGTCGATTTCGTTGCGCGGAATGGATGATTTGCGACTGCTGTTCATCATTTACGGTATCGGCTTCTCGATGGTGTTTGTCAGCCTGGCGCTGTTCTACCTGCGCGCGCGGCTGTTGAGTGACAAGCTGAATCTGAGCAGACCGGACCGATTCCATGTGGATACGGAAATGGGGCAATACCTGGTATACAGCGCCATCGGTCTGCTGTCTGTCGGGATTGCCGTGACAGGGATCGGAATGCGTCTTGGATTGCCGGGATGGGTCTACTTCCTGATCGGTCCCGCAATGTATCTCTTTCACTTCATACGGGATCGTCAGAAAAAGGCGCTCGGTCTTGTTGAAACGGCAGAGGAGGAATAGATTCGGCAGGTTGGCACGAAACGCTCTGCGATTCGGTTTTCATGGAGGCGGTGGAAGGAAACGCCGGCGGCGATGGGCAGGCAGGGAGGTGTCCGGCTGACAGGAGGCCTGGCCCACACGGTACAGAGGATTGCCGTATGAACAACCTCCCCGTAGTCGACGACTCCGGGCTACCTCTACTACGCCAAAGGCGCACAGGTCCGGGCTGCGGCTCCGATGAATCGTCGCCCGGCCGCGGCGCCAGGCGGGCAGACGCCCGCCCTACCCTTATCTAAGCCGCAGTTCGGACTACCTCCGACAATAGCGTCCCCGGCGTCAGCGATTCCGGGCCACCTCTGACCAACAGCCTCCCCGGGGTGAGCGACGCCGGGCCACACCCGTTTATGTGTATTATCTTCACAGATTGATAGCTACTGCCGGTAGAAGGAGACCGCAGGCATGCGATTTCGTGATGATTCCATCCTGGGCGGGATGCTCGGGCTGCACCTGGCGCTGGTGCTGATTGCGATGTATTTCGTGCTGCAATGGGATGCATGGCCCTGGGTGTACTCCATCGACGACACCTATATCCATCTCGCGATTTCGAAAAACCTTGCCGAGCACGGCGTCTGGGGCGTGGTGCCGGACCGTTTCACATCCGCCTCTTCTTCACCATTGTATACTCTTCTGCTCGCCGGCCTGGGCGGTATCAGCGGTGTCTGGCTCCCCTGGCCGTGGATCATCTCCTTCATCGCATCCGTCGCACTGCTTCTTGTGATGAACCGCATCCTTCTCGAGGCCGGGGTCGGCAACCTCACGCGGGGCATCACACTGGGAGCAGCGGTGCTGTTGATCCCGACCGTGCAGATCGTCTACCTGGGCATGGAGAACGGCCTGCACGCGGTTCTTCTGCTCCCGGCAACCTGGCTGGGAGCGAAACGGCTCGCCGGCGAGCGTGACGATCCCAAAACGCTGCTGCCGTTTCTGCTGCTACTGTTCTTCGCGTCGGCTCTTCGGTATGAAACACTTGCTGCGGCCCTCTTCCTCGTGGTCGGGTTTGTATGGCGCAGACGATTTCGCACCGCGTTGTCAGCTGCCGTAATTGCAATCCTTCCGGGGATCGTTTATGCAATCTTTGCGGTCGCGCATGGACACGGTCCCCTTCCGGACTCGGTGATGATGCGTCTCGGGGTGAGCCTCGGCCCGGCGCCCAAGATCCGTCGCCTGCTTGTGATGTGGGAACACAAGGACCTGCTGATTCATGCGCTGCTGCCCTTGATCGGGCTCGCGACCGCCTGGCGGATGCGCAGAGAAGGTACCCCCTGGCATGCACCCGCCCTGTTCGCCCTGCTTGCCGCCGGCGCGGGCCTGGCGCATGTGATCGTCGTCGAGTGGGACCATCTATACCGTCGCACGATCTACGTGATGGCCCTGCTGCTGCCGGCGTTCGCGGTGACCGTGCCGGCCTGGGTACGCAACCTGAGCGTTCCCACCCATTGGCTTGCACGGCTGGCGTATATCCCGGTCCTGTTTCTCCTGATCTTCCCGGTGTGGGAGATGTCGAAACGTGCGCATGTGCTGTGGAAAACCCCGCGCACGGTGGCGAATATCCAGCAGCAACAGGTGCAGATGGCCGAATTCTTTCGTGAGCATTACCATGGACAGGCGGTGGCACTGAACGATATCGGGGCGGTCTCCTTCCACAGCGGGATCAGGCTGGTGGACCTGTACGGCCTCGGCAACCACGAGATCAGCCTGTGGTTTCGGAACGCCGCGGTGACACACGAGCGAATGGATTCGCTCGCACGTGCGGAAGATGTTCGTGTCGCGGCGGTCTACGACGAGTGGTTCACGGTCTTTGACGGCGTCCCGCCCCGCTGGCGCAAGGTGGGTGAGTGGGAGATCCCGGAAAACGTGGCCTGTGGCGAGCCGGTGGTGTCGTTCTACGCGGTTGCTTCGGGCGAAGACCAACGTCTGCGTGACGCCCTGCGTGCCTTCGGACGTGAACTGCCGCCGGGAGTAGGGTGGGAAGTGTCCGGGCCGGGACTCACGCTCCCCGGGTTGGAATGAAACAGAATGAGTCATACCATAAATAAGAGTGCATATGCGGCGTTGTATGAATGATATTATCGCAGGTGATATTTTCACGTTGGAGACGAAATGCTGCTGGAATACTCCGTGAAAAACTGGTTGTCGTTCCGTGATGAAACGAAAGTTTCTTTCGTCGCAACGAACGAACGACAACACAATGATCGATTGGCCAGGGTGAAAAAATTTCAGCTGCGCATTCTTCCAACGGCCGCGTTCTATGGCGGAAATGCTTCAGGAAAATCCAACCTGTTTAAGTCCATACACTTCGCCCGTTAGTATATCACTTCCTTTCGAGATCCGGATACGAAAATCCCAAGACGTCCATTCAGGCTGGACCCATCCAAACAAGACGAGCCAAGCGAATTTCGCTTTCTTCTTCTGGTGAATGAACTGATCTACGAGTACGAGTTTTCCATCTCAAATGTTCGGGTCCTATCGGAAAGACTGACAGAGATCAACAGTTCAAGTGAAACGGTCCTTTTTGAACGATCTGGCAATTCCTTTCATATTGACAGTAAAGTTGCCAGTAAAAGCAAAGCTGCTTTTCTTATGGAAAGCTCCAAAGCGAACCAGCTTTTTTTGACAAATGGAGCATATCTGAAGGTTTCGTATCTATTGCCTATCTATGAATGGTTTAAGTATAAGCTTGTTTTGATTGCCCCGAATTGGCGTTTTAGTCTTTATGATATTGTTTTAAAGAAGGATGACAATCGCTTCAACTCCATCATACTCATGCTCTGCAATCTTGATACAGGGATTGTAGAAATACAAGAGGAAGAAGTATCCAATAAAAGCGTTCTTCCATTCGACAAGTCATTTCTTGACCACCTGGAGTCTGAATTACATGATGGTGACATAGCTACTCTCATAAGCTCCTTGCACAAAGATATCTATACTGCAAAAAAGGTGAAAGACGGAGTATTATTCCACAAGTTAATTACCATACACGAAAATGCCGAAGGAGATGAAATACCATTCGATTTGAGTGTAGAATCTGATGGTACATTGAGGGCATTAGATTTGTTGCCTGCACTTGATGACGCGTCGTCCGGACATTCTGATCAAACCTACGTCATTGATGAAATTGACAGGAGCCTTCATTCTCTTCTGGTTCGCGAGATGTTACAGTCTTTTCTAACCCGAATATTTCATGAATGGCGAGAGCATTCTTTTCTAAAAACTATATTAACAAAGAGTTAATATCACGACATACCGTTTTTCTCCGGCACAGATTGTGTCCAGGCCGAACTCATCTATTCATTCCCCCTTCGGGCGGTCCCAACTGCGTCATCTGCTTTGAACTCGCGGAATATTCGGCTTAGACCGTTGGTCTCAGACGCAATAGAACGAGCAAAATATAAAGATCAGCCCCTAACAAAACGGTGGCCGCGCAATATCGGTTCAACCGTGTATCGACTTGTATAAAGGCTGGATGATTCACCAGCCTGATATAAGGATCGCAAGGGCCTTGAGATCAGGTGATCTGTTTTATTCGCTGCCTTTTGGAAATCCATCCTTTCAGTGATTCCCGGTTTTGTTTTCACTCTTTCCCGTTTCATCGTCATGGGATGCACCGCCGCCGTGTCCTTCCCCGTGGGAACCGTGCCCGCCGGTGGTGTCCGCTTCGATGGATTCATACATCGCCGCCTGCGGGGTGATCGGCGCCATCGCCTCCTCGTAGAAATCGCCGCGACGCATGGTGTCGAACATGGTCAGGATAATGAAGACACCGAGAAACAGGATCGTGGTGATAAAACTGAACAGGTAGAACTTGTTGTCGTACAACAGATGCATGAAGAACAGCGCCACAAGGGACGCCTTCACCACAGCGATCGCCATTGCGATCACCAGGTTCATCGCGCTGCCGAAGTCGAACTGGATCGCGCCGACGGTCAGAATGGTCAGAACAATCAGTGCCGCCCCCACCGCCAGATAGGTCCGGAGAGGGGTGATATGCTCGCCGTGGGCGCCGTGTTGTGCGTTTTTGCCGGCCATGGTGGTACTCTCCTCTCGCTCAGTGAATCAGGTACAGCAGGGGGAACAGGAAAATCCAGATCAGGTCGACGAGGTGCCAGTAGAGCCCGGTAACCTCGACAGGATTGTAATACTCCGCGCCGAAGGCGCCGCGTGCCGCACGAATCACCAGCCAGGCGATCACACCCATCCCGATCAGCACATGCAGCCCGTGCAGGCCGGTCATCACGAAATAGATGCTGAAGAAGATGTGCGGGTTGTTGACCCCGGCAAAGCCGCCGTAGTTGTAGAATTCACCCGGGAAGATTCCAAGGTGAAACTTGTGGGTGTATTCGAAATACTTCACCACCATGAAGACGCCGGCGAGCAGGAAGGTCGCGACCAGCAGCCACATGCCTTCCTTCTTACGGTCGAGCTGAAACGACCGGATCGACAACGCAATGGTGAGCGAGCTGACAATCAGAACGATGGTGTTCAGCGCGCCCATTTTCCAGTCGAGGGCGTGGTGTGCGGCGAGGAATACCTCCGGGTGCCACGCACGGTAGATCGCGTACGCGCAGAATAGCCCGCCGAAAAAGAGGATTTCCGTGATCAGAAAGATCCACATGCCGAACTTCACTGATTCCCGTTGCTGAATGGGATCGGAAAAGTGATGCTGCATCCACTTGGGGTGCTCGGCTGCCGTGCTGTGATTCGCCATGGTGGTAGTTTCCGTTTCGTGCATTTGTTTGCCGGCCCATCCCTCATGCATCGTCGCCCGGTCTCTTGGAAGCCCGGGTCACCTGTTCGATCGGGGCAGGCCTCTGTGCCTGTCGGGCACCGGGGATGCTGCACCGCGATACCCTGTCCGTGTCAGGTCACACGTCGCTGCGCGCCGCAAGACCCGACACAACCTCTAGTCACGTTCCCAGGTCGGCGTCACCTGTACCTTGTGGTAGTCGTAGGGGCCGTGCGTGATCTTCGGCGTTTCTTCGAAGTTGTGCTTGTCGGGCGGCGACGAAGCATGCGTCCACTCCAGCGACAACGCTCCCCACGGGTTCGAGCCGGCCGGACGTCCTTTGAACGCCGACCATGTCAGGTAGACCGCGATGATCGCGAAGCCGACCCCCATCACCATTGACCCCACGCTGGAAAAAGCGTGCAGGTGCTGGAACTGGTCCACGTAATCGAAGTAGCGCCGCGGCATCCCGCGTGCACCCAGGATGAACTGGGTGAAGAAGGTCATGTTGAAACCGACAAAGACCAGCAGGAACGCGACCACGCCGGCCCAGTAGTTGTACATGCGCCCGAACATCTTCGGCCACCAGTAGTGCAGGCCGCCGATGAACGCCATCACCGTGCCGCCGACCATCACGTAATGGAAGTGCGCGACAATGAAGTACGTATCATGCAGGTGTATGACCACCGACAACGCCCCGAGGGTGATCCCGGTGAGACCGCCGATGGTGAACAGGATCAGGAACGCCAGCGCATAGAGCATCGGTGTTTCCAGGCTGATCGACCCTTTGTAGAGGGTGGTCAGCCAGTTGAAGACCTTGATCGCCGACGGAATCCCGACCATGAACGTAAGGAAGCTGAAGATCATCACCGCGACATCGGACTGCCCGGAGGTGAACATGTGGTGGCCCCAGACCAGGAAGCTCACCAGGGCGATCGCCAGCGACGAGAACGCCACAAAGCGGTACCCGAAGATATGTCGATGGCTGAAGGCGCTGATCAATTCGCTGATAATGCCCATGCCCGGCAGGATCATGATGTAGACCGCGGGGTGGCTGTAGAACCAGAAGAAATGCTGATACAGCACCGGATCGCCGCCCAGCGCCGGGTCGAAGATGCCGATGCCCAGCACACGTTCCAGGGTCAACAGCAAGACCGTAATCGCAAGCACCGGTGTCGCCAGCACCTGGATCACCGCGGTCGCATACAGACCCCACACCATCAGCGGCATCTTGAACCAGGTCATGCCCGGCGCACGCATCTTGTGAACCGTTACAATGAAGTTCATCCCGGTGAAGATCGAGGAGAAGCCGAGGATAAATACGCCGAGTGTCATCGGGATCACCGACGTGCCGGTGTCCGTGGAGTACGGCGTGTAGAAGGTCCAGCCGGTATCGACCGCGCTGGTCATGATGCTGTAAAGCGAGAAAACCAGCCCGACCATGTAGACATACCATGATGCCAGGTTCAAGCGCGGAAAGGCCACATCCACCGCTCCGATATGCAGCGGAAGGATGAAATTGCCGAGAATCGCCGGAATCGACGGGATGATGAACAGGAAGACCATCATGATCCCGTGCAGCGTGAACATCTGGTTGTAGGTGTCCTCGTCTACAACCGTCTGTCCGGGTGCCATCAGCTCGAGACGGACGATCACGGCCAGGATACCGGCGATCATGAAGAACGCGGCTATCGTCCAGAAGTACATCAGGCCGATCCGCTTGTGGTCAAGCGTAAAGAGCCATGACTTCAAGCCACGCGATTCATTCAGGTAGTTAACCTCGGCGTGACCCGGAGG
>WJJA01000459.1 GCA_014729955.1 bacterium | reverse complement strand
GCGCAGACGTGTCACCTCGTTGAGCACAACAACGGTGCCGCGACGATTGCCCTGCGCATCCAGGAGGGCGGTTCCGGTCGCCTGCAGATAGCGTGGATCGGTGTCCTGGTCGATAATAATCTCATCTTCAATGCCGTCGGCATCCATCGCGCGTGACACAAACCACCGCAGGCTGTCATTGTCAATCACCTCCGCGAGGGAGAGACCCCGGCCCGCATCTTCATCAAGGTCCAGCATTTCTGCCGCGGCGGTGTTGACGTTAATGATCTTCTGGTTGGAATCGACGGCGATGACTCCGTCGGAAATGCTCGCGAAGAGGGCGGAGTGTTCATTGCGTTGACCGATAACGGTACGCAGTCGTTCGTCCAGCTGAGCGGCCATTTTGTTCAGGGATTCGGACAAGGCGGCCAGTTCTTCCGCTTTGTAATCCGGCAGTCGGCGTCCAAGATTTCCGGCGGCAAAATCCTCCGCCTGCAGCTTCATCTCCTCAAGCGGGCGACTGATCAGGCGTGAAATCCACATGCCCAGGAGGGCAACGAAGATCACGATGGCAACACCACCGAGGGAAATGGTTCGCAGAAGCCGGTTCAGCGCGCGGGAAATGGCGTCGGTGGAGAGGGCGGTTCGCACGACGGCGGTCAGGGCGTCATCCTGCTGGAGCGGCACGGCGACATACATCATTTCCTGTTCAAGGGTTCTGCTGAAACGCTTGGAGGAACCGCGATGGTGGTCGTCTATGGCAGTGTTGATTTCCGGACGGCCGGCGTGGTTCTCCATGTCACGCGGGTCATGGTGTGAGTCGCCGATCACATAGCCGTCAGGGAGGATAATGGTTACACGGTGACCGCTGAGGTTCCCAAGTTCTTCGCAGAGGGGATCGACCCACTGGAGCGAACTTGAGTCGAGAGCGGTTCCTGACAACCGTTCTGATACCAGCCGGGCGGTCGCCTCGAGGTTCGATTCCTGTGTCTGAAGGTAAAAGTCACGAATCGAGCGGGAGGCAAACCAGGTTCCCAAGCCGAGTGAAAGCACGACGACAAGCAGGTAGGACGGGAACAGGTGCCAGCGTATCGGCCACCGTTTCACATCTACTCCTTAAATCGGTACCCGACGCCGCGGACCGTTTCAATGTACTTGCCTACCGAACCGAGCTTCTTGCGAAGACCGACGATCTGCACATCCACGCTCCGGTCTGAGACCGGGTGTTCACTGCCGCGCACGGTATCCACAATCTGGTAACGTGTGAAGACCCAGCCCGGGCGGCGGGCGAGCAGGTGCAGAATCTTGAATTCGGTATACGTCAACGAGACCGGCTCCCCGTCCACGAGGACTTCATGCCGTCCCGGATGGATGACCATAGTATGACGGCGGATCACGGCAGTTTCATCGGTGACTTCACCGGCGCGGCGTCGCAGTACGGCCTTGACACGTGCGATCAACACACGGGGGCTGAAGGGCTTGGTGATATAATCGTCCGCACCCAGTTCCAGGCCCGTGACGATGTCTGCTTCTTCTCCTTTGGCGGTGGCCATCACGATCGGGATTTCACGAGTTTCCGAATCGTTACGTAATTCACGGCACACTTCCAGGCCGTCAATTCCCGGCAGCATCAGGTCCAGAATGATCAGATCGGGACGAGCCGACCGTGCCAGCTTCAACGCCTCTTCACCCGTTTCAACGATTTGTACCGGATACCCCTCTCGCGAGAGGTTATACCGTATCAACTCCTGGATCTCTTCGACATCCTCAACGACGAGAATACTTTCCTTCGCCATGAAGCTCCTCCTGCCGCAGGCTCATTTTGCGTGAGTTTAGGTGAACAGCATTAGCGCTCGGTTAAGAAACAAGCAGGATTTGGATTGCTTTTTCGCGCGTATTCAGCTGCATGGGCTTCTTAGCCCGAATCTTTCATGAATGGAGAAAACATTCTTTTCTAAAAACTACAGTAACAATAAGATAATATCACGACATGCAGCTTTTCTCCGGCACAGATTGTGTCCAGGCCAAACTCATTTTTCCATTCCCCCTTCGGACGGTCCCAACTATGTCATCTGCTTTGTTCCGAACGATTTGCGGTATTGCAATACAGCTTCATCCTTCGCGTCTCACATCTGACACAGTTTGAACTCGTGAAATACTCGGGTTAGCCGACGATTTTCCAGAGGATTGCGTGTAAGATAGGCTGAATTTGCGTCATGACCAAATCACAGCACGCCCCCAACTGTGCCGGGAGAATACGCTCAATCGTTCTCCTGAGCGGGAGGCGGGGCGACACCATCGGAACGCGATCGGTGAATCACTTTCAGCAGATCACGAACATCTTCATCGGAGAGCGCCTCGACGCGAGCGGCCACAGTATCAAAAATACGTTCCGCACCTTCTCGTGTATTGGGAATGTCCCCCTCCAGGATGGCTTCCTCAATCCAGGCCTTGATCAAGCCGACACGCGGGCCTTCGGGCAGTCCGGTCTGTTCCATGATCTCATCGCCGCGAATCGGGGATTGGAAGGCGCGCAGCTTGTCCTTCTGCTCGATTTCTTCCATGCGATCGACCATGGTGTCGAACGCCTTCAGATACGTTTTCACACGGTGCTTGTTGCCGGAGGTAATGTCAGCCCGGCAGAGAGTGAGCAGATCGTCGAGTTGCTCATCCGCCTGCACCATCAGGCGTCGGATGGCAGAATCGGTGACCCCTTCATCCTGCAACTGCATGGGGCGCATGTGCAGACGCACGAGGCCGGCGGTGCGGTCCACGAGGTGCTGCGGCAGCTTGTACTTGCGCACCCATTTTCTTGCCAGTCGTTCGCCGACATGTTCGTGGCCGTGGAAGGTCCAGCCGGCTTCCGAATCAAAACGCTTCGTCGCGGGTTTGCCGACATCGTGCACCAGCGCGGCGAAGCGCAGGCTGACATCGTCTGTACGTTCGGCGACCTTGTCAACCACCTTCAAGGTATGACGAAACACATCCTTGTGATGATGTTTGCCGATTTGTTCAACGCCGGCCAGCTCGGCGATTTCAGGGAAGATCACCTCCAGGACACCGCTTTCGAAGAGCAGGAGCAAGCCAAGCGAAGGCGGATCATTGCCAAGGATCTTGAAAAACTCATCATTGATCCGTTCACGCGCAACAATTTTGAGCCTTTCACGGTGCTGTTTCATCGCGTTGAATGTGTTCTCCTCGATCGCAAAATGCAGGCGCGAGGCGAAGCGCACGGCACGCAGAATTCGCAGGGGATCATCGTCAAACGTTCGCTCAGGATCCAGGGGTGTACGCACCAGGTGATGTTTCAGATCGGAAAGGCCGTCGAAGGGATCGAGGATTGTGCCGGGGTCACGTGCCTCCACCGCCATCGCGTTGATCGTGAAGTCGCGACGCTGGATATCTTCGTCAAACGGGGCGGGTTCGACCTCGGGATTGCGGCTCTGCTCGCTGTAAGATTCGCGACGGCTGGTCGCGAATTCCAACTCAAGCGCCTGGTTCGGCGGTAAAAAACGGTCCGGATGAAACACCTGGTCGGATAATGCATCGGCTTCCGGGGGAAAGAAGCCGGGCGGCAACTGCAGGTGCGCGGTGCCGAAACGCTTGTAGATGGTAACCTTCTTTCGAAGCTCCCACCGTTTGGCAAGAGCGCGTGCAAAAGCCGGTGCATCCCCGACGACCGAGAAGTCGATATCACCGGAGAAGGGGAGGCCCAGCTCACGGTCCCGCACATAGCCGCCGACGGCATAGGTAGCTACCTCGTGCACTTCGGCCGCACGCCCGACAAGAGCTATCACCGCTTCCGGGGTAAGTCGTTTTTCTTCGATACCGCGTGTCAAGGCAAATGATCCTGCGCCAGTTGCTTCATCTCTGCGAGATGCTTCAAGTCTTTTTTCTTCTTCGACCGGTCCGCATCTGTCAGCGGTGTCTGTTCAGCCTGTTCGGCATACTCCACAATACCTTTCCGGTCACCCTGTTCTTCAGCGATCATCGCGAGCCTGTGCAGGGCGCCGATTTCACGAGTCAAGTTGCGCCGCTCCATGGACCGGAGGCTTTCCAGGTAGCGTTCATACCATTTCCGTGCCTTCGGCCACTTCTCCTGGATGAAATATGCTTTGCTGAGTGGTTCCAGCAGGCTTCGTGCCGGCCCGATCCGGTCAATCCAGCGCTTTGCCCACTCGACCGCCTTCTCTCCGTCATTCTCTTCAATATAGACCCAAACCAATCCCGCAGCGGCGAGGTACCGGCTGAAGACACCCTCCTCCGACACGGAGGTGAGAGTTTTGATCGCTTCCGCACGACGGTCTTTCACAAACGGCGTCCAGCCGAAGAATTTGCTTTCCCAGTACGTGAAAATCGCAATCCCGAACTGAGCGTCAACCAGCTCCGGGTCCAGTTCGTACGCCAATTTGAGAAGAGAAGTGGACTGCCGTACCGCACCGAGGGCACGCCAGCGGTGTCCGTCCTCTTCAAGACGGGTCGCCTCCGCCCCTTCAGCAAGCGCCATCGCGAAAAAGGCTGCCGCCGAATCTTGCGGTGTGTCCGCTTTTTCCAGCTCCCGCTGAAACACCCACTGTACTGTGGGCAGACGTTTATGGTAGACTGACATCCCGGCGCTGTCGGACGTGTCGACATACCGTGTCACCAGCAGGCTTAGTTCAAACAGGTCCGCCCATGCTTCAGCATCGTATGCGTCTGTTTCGATACGCCGCAGGCGTTCGATCACCTGCTCCGCTTCTTCATAGCGCCCCAAAAGCCCGAAGCGGGCATACGCCTCCATCAGCGGGTTCGGCGGCATGTGTGGATTCTGGTAACAGTCGGCCACCTTGAGGACATCCGGCACATGACCGATGGTGTCGCCGAATGGAGCCGAGTCTCGAGATTGAGCGGTCGCAACTGCCACGACGGTCAGCAGCAGAGTCAACAACCGCATCTGTCGGAGCATGGTTTGAAACAGCCTGTGAAGTCTGGTACCCATCGTTCAGGAACAATCCCTAGTTGGATCATCAGTTCCGGGAAATGCCACGGCAAACTAGTGGACCGTTTCCCGTGGATCAAGTGGCTCTGCTAGTCACGGGCGAGTCGGATGCAAGGCGGAGCCGTGAAGCTGTATCAAGTAAACCACCATCGGTAAGAAAACAGCAGACTACCGCTCATGATGGACCAGAAGGAACCGCGCCTCGTCTTAACGATGAGGCGCAACTCAGGACCTGTCAAGGCACGTCAAACGATCCACCAGTCAGCATGTTGATCGGCGGCAAGACGTATTCCGCGACCATCAAACGCCAGAACCCCCGGAAATCGGGAGTATCACGACCTGCAGCATCCAATACCTTCGCGGTTTGGACCGACCGGGCGCAGATCTGTACTGTTATTCCGGTCGGCATGCCCCTATCTTGCGACAGTGGTATCACCACGAACCAACACGACCGGTTCCGATGCAGCACTCTATGCTACCGATGGAAGCGAGGCAATTCCTCCAAACACACGCCGGTAAACTTCACCTGCCCGGAGTCAATGTCGAGGCATGCCTGCTGGCGGTCAGTGGTGGGGCGGATTCGACGGCCATGCTGCACATGTTTGCCCTGCTGCGAGATGAGTTGCCCTACACGTTCGCTGTCGGCCATGTGCATCACGGCACAGGGCGCTTCGCCGATGAAGCGATGCAACTGGTGGAGGAGACCTGCGCAAGCCTCGAGATTCCGTTCCATGTCAAACGAGTGGATGTGCCCGGCGCACGGCAGAAACGGCAGAGTTTTGAAGCGGTCGCACGGGAATTGCGATATTGTGCGCTACGTGAGATTGCGAAGGAAACGGGAGCCGCCGGTATCGTGACCGCACACACGCGTGACGACCTGGTCGAAACCACGCTGCTGTATTTGCTGCGTGGCGCGGGTCTCGCGGGCATCGCGGGGATGCAACCGGTTTCGGGCGACTTGTGGCGTCCGCTGCTGCAACTCACACGCGAGGAATTGACCGGTTTCCTTCACTCGATCGGTGCACGCTTCCTTGACGATCCGATGAATGAAGATACCCTGTACACGAGAGTCAGGATCAGGCGGCGCTTGAAGCCGTTTATCGAAGAGGTATTTGGAACGGGTGCGTGGAACGCGACGGCGCGTTCAGCTGCGTTGCTCGCCGGGGCCGAGGAAACCCTGAAAAGGGAAGCAAAACATTGGTTCGACGGCTGCACCGTACAGAGGTATCCACGCTGGGTTTCCCTTGATAGCTCTGTACTTACAGGGTATCTTGAAGAGCAACGGTATCGTGTCATGCGTCATGCGGTCGCTCATGCCTCTGATGTGCCGGTAGCGGATGTGCACCTGCATCATCATCAAATTGTTCGCATCCAACAGTTTATCCATGCCGCTGCCGTCGGATCGCACCTGGAGCTGCCGGACGGTGTAATCCTGCGCCGGCGTGACGATTGCATTGTGGCGGATGGATTGTTTCAAATCGCTCCGCTGTCGTGGAGTGTGCCGGGATCGCTTGAGTTGCCCGACGGTTCAACCCTGCAGGCCGAAGAGAGACCGAAGACGGCCTTTTCCGGGAGATCCGACGCACCCGGTCGCGTAGAATGGGTGGATGCCGACCGCCTGGAGAGTCCGCTGAGGGTACGGCCTGCAAGAAGCGGTGATCGTGTGCGGGCCATGGGATCGCCGGCGGAATGGTCGCCGGTCTCAGACCTGCTCAGGGGAGAGTCCTGCGAACGAGGACAGGTC
>WJJA01000458.1 GCA_014729955.1 bacterium | reverse complement strand
TTCCGGCACGTTTGGACGCACAACCTGTCGTGCAGCAGCACCCTTGGAGCCCATTTCCACCTCAAACTCAACTTCTTCGCCTTCCGCCAGGGAACGATACCCACGGCCGAGAATATCGGAATAATGCACGAACACATCTCGTCCATCCTCGGCATCGATGAAACCGTAACCCTTTTTTTCATCGAACCACTTCACCACACCCTTCATCGTCCCGATTCCCCTCTACAAATCCCGCAGCCTTTACTGTATCCCCGATGTGTAATCGGTCACCCTGTTATAAAGTATCCAACCTTCCGGTTGGTTGCATCCCCTGCATATCGCAACCGGCTCGATGTGGCAGTATCTGCACCGGTTGTTTCGTTTCATCGCGTCGGATTGGAACCATCATTCATCCGAATCTGATCTGCTCAAGCAGGGTACAATGATAAAAGAAAGGGATGCAAATCCTACTGCGGGATAAGCGGTAAAGGACATGCTTTGTGTCTCCCTGTCTCCTCGTCTCCGGCTTACGGATGCAGTTCGGGGCAGGGGCCGGATTCGACCTGGAACGTGGTATGCTGAATGTTGTAGCGAGTCCTCAGAGTTTCGTGGGATTGCTGCAGGATCTCGTCCAGGGTATACCCATCCGCCGGTACAAGATGGGCGGTCATGATCGGTTCGCCGGACCCGATGGACCATGCGTGGAGGTCATGTACATCCTCTATTCCGGGCAGTGATTCAAGTGTGCGTCGGATGTCTTCCAGGTCGACACCGACGGGAGTGCCTTCGAGCAGGATATGACCGGAATCTTTCACCATGCCCCAGCTGCTCCAGGCGATCAGTGCGCCGATCAGCAGGGACGCGGCAGTGTCGACCCACATCCCGATGCCGTACAGGAGCGCGAGGGATGCCAGGATCGCCCCGATGGAACCGGCAGCGTCGGCAGAAAGATGCAGAAAAGCCTGTCTCATATTCAGATCTTCACGGCGTCCGCGGAAGAGAAGGGCGGCGCTCGCGACGTTGGCGACCAGTCCGGCGACCGCAATCGGCAGCATCACACCGGCCTCTACGTGCTGTGGTGTCATCAACCGCCGAACGGCTTCAACGGCGATGAAAATCACGATACCCCAAAGGATGAGACCGTTGACAAACCCGGAAAGCACTTCAAGTCGGCCGTACCCATAGCTGCGCCTGGAAGACGGCGGCCGTTTCATCGCTCGTGCGACCCACACCGCGATGCCGAGCGCGACGACATCGGAGAGCATGTGCCCGGCATCCGCCAGCAGCGCCATCGAACCGCTTATGATGCCGCCGATCACCTCCGCGATAAGAAACACGAGGTTGATGAGAAATGCCGCGAAGAGGGCGCGCAGTCCGCTGTCGGCGTGGTGCGTGCTGCCGTACGGGTGGTTATGCTGACCGTGGGAATGCATCGCTGAGCAGGTCCGTTTCGTTGAACGAAACTACGGCTTCACTTATTGAGGGGTTCAGAGTTCGACAAGTTTGCTGTAGTGGTTGTACCGTTCGTAGATCTCTTCGACGTACTGGACCGGCTCGGAACCGCGGCAATACCCGAACTTGGCCACGGGATCATTGAAGTACTTTTCGTTCTGCTTCAGTTCGAGGAAACGGGCGATGTTTTCCCAGTTTTCTGGATCCTTGCCGTACTTTTCCGCCAGCCGGTACGCATCCCAGACATGGTTATACCCGACATTGTACGAGGCGAGGGCGATTCGATAGAGATCGTCCGGGTCGGTGAAAGTCTCTTCCCAATAGTCCACCAGCCAGATCATGTAGTTGACGCCGACCTTGATGCTCTGTTGCGGGTCATTCAGGTCCGTTGCCCCGAACTCTTTCGCGGTTTTCGGCATCAATTGCAGCAGGCCCACCGCACCCGCCCAGGACTTCGCACGTGGATTGAAACGGGATTCCTGGTAGATTTGAGATGCCAGCAGGCGCCAGTCGACACTGAGACGCTCCGCTTCTTTTTTGATCGTTTCATCGTAGTCGCTGATACGTCCCGTCGCGCTGCCCGAAAAATAGTCGCTGCGAGCACGGGAACGGTAGGCGGAACGGTTTCGGAAATACTTATTATAGATGACGTTGAATTCTTGACTGCCCTTGTTTTTGCGCAGCCATTGATTGACCGCTTTCAGCAGCAGGTCCGCCTGAGGTCGTATTGCCCAGGCGATCGCCTGGTCCAGGCTTACCGGCGTTTCTACGTCCAGAACAGGATGCTTGGCCACATTGATTCGTGCGATGTGCTCGTCCGCCACCGTGTAATCGATCTCGCCGGCGGCGACCTGCTCAATCAAATCGTCACTGGTCAGTTCCGGGTCGGCTTCGATGATGTTAATATCGTCGCCGATTTCATTCGCAAGGGCTTCCAAGCGGGTCTTGTAGGCGGAACCGGCTCGGACGACAACTGTTTTGCCTCCAAGATTGACGACATTGCGCAGCAGGGTCGCTTCAATCTCATGTTTCTTCATTTGCCGCCAATTCCCGGGTTTCCGCTGTACCAGGACCATCTTCTCCGTTCGGAACGGTAGTGTGAAGGAGGCGCGATCAATGCGGTCGGCGGTCCGGGAAAGACCATAGGCGATCAGATCGCCTTCTCCGTTTTCCAGCCGGTCGAAAAGCTCGTTGATGTCAGAAGCGATATGGATTTCAACATCCAGTTCGAGGTGTTCACCAACTTTCTGCAGCATTTCATATTCGTAACCGAGGGTATGCCCGCGGTAGAGGAAATAACTTGTGTTGCTGTAAGCGGTCAGCGCGTGAAGAGTCCCACGCTTTCGGATTTCCGGCAGGTCGTCATCCACTCGTTCGGCCGGAGGCACTTCGGTTTCGCCGGATGCCCGGTCGCCGTTACCACCGCAACCGGATGAGAGCAGGAATGCGAATACTAACATCAGAAGCAATTGACTGATCTTCATCTTGTTTCACCCTGTCTTGTAAAGATGCAGTTCTTTGGAAGATAGAAGATGAACGGGAACAATGCGACACGCTGCGGTGATGACAGAAAAATAACAGAGGGCATAGAAGGCATGAAGGAAGAAAGCCTTCCGATGAATCGACCGGAAGGCAGAATATTGAAATGGTTTCCCAGCGGTGCCGGCAGTGAACAGGCCTTATTGCTGCCGAACGCTACTCCATACGTTGGACATACACATCCTTGCTCATGCGATCAACAAGGTCCTTATACGCTTCCTGGCGTTTCTGATCTGCCGCAAGACGACTGATGCGTTCCCAGTCCTGTTCGAGCGACATGGTTCGTTCGGTTTGACGCTCGATGACCTTGAGAATGTGCACGCCGAACCGAGTTTTGAAGGGTTCGGAAATTTCGCCGGCATCCAGGTCACGTGCGACGATGCGAAACTCTTTCGGCATCTGGCTGATGTCAAACCATCCCAGATCGCCTCCATTGCGGGCGGTCTCTTCGTCATCGGAGAGACGGCGTGCCGTCTCGGCGAAGTCTGCACCGGCCTGGAGTTCACGGTATACCTCGGTGGCCTGCTCGGCCGTGCGCCGTTCATCCGCATCACTGGGTTTCAGGTCGATCAGGATGTGACTTGTGTTGATCTTCTCACCTCGGCGCCAGTTCAGGCGGATAATGTGCAAACCGAACCGTGTACGAACCGGCGATGAGATTTCTCCCTCTTCCAGGTTATATGCGATTTCCTCGAATTCCGGCACAAAATCGCCACGTTTCGTGGTGCCGAGCAGACCGCCCTTGGCGCCCGAAGCACGGTCCTGGGAATGCTTCATCGCCAGCTCTTCGAAATTGGCGCCCATCAGCAGTTCATTGTACAGACTGTCTGCAAGTTCACGAGCACGCTGCTGTGCGTCTTCGGTCGGTTCGACGTTGAACAGGATATGTGCGAGATGGACACGTTCCGGCAGTTTGGGCAGCTCGTTCCGGTTTTCTTCGTAAAACTGTTCCACTTCAGGTCGTGTCGCCTGGACATGCATCAATCGCATGTTACGGTAGCGTTCGATCATCAGATTGTCTCGGACCTGTTCGCGAAAATCGCGACGAATCTGGCGAAGCGGTTTACCGTAGTAATCTTCCAACTGAGATTCGCCGCCGACCGCTTCCATGACCTGGTTGATACGGTCATCGAGCACCTGGTCAACCTCACGTTCTTCCACGACGACGTTCGTGTCATCCTCGGCTGCTGAGAGCAGGATTTTCTGGTCGATCAACTCGTCCAGCACATCTTTGCGCAAATCCATCACATCCTGTTCGCTCTGAAAGCGTTCCGGGTTGCGCATCACCACATCCTGTACGTACTGCATCACCTCGGATTCGAGAATGATCTCATTGCCTACCACAGCAACGACCTCATCCACGATCTGGCCCTCTTGTGCGACTACGCTCCCGGCCGTCGTGAGAAGCAGCAGAATTCCCAACAGGGCGCTATTCAGCCTGATCGGTCGCAAGTGTGTCTTCCTTTTCTTCACTCTGTTGTCCCTCATCGGCTTGCAGCGTGTCAGCCTGCAGCGTGTCCGCGGCAGGGTTGCCGGGAATAGTGACAAGGCCGTTTCGCCGAGCTTCTCGTCTCAGGTCCGACAGCAGGGCGATTCTTGCACGAATCCGTTTCTTTGCTCGAATTCGCACACGTACCTCGTCACGCACCTCCTCCAACGGGCGTGTACTGCCGGCAGACGCGCGGTCAACCAGTTTCACAACCATCCAGTTGTCCTTATACTTGAACGGCTGGGTCGGATCGCCCGGACGGAGCTTGCGCAGCTCGTTTTCCACCTGACGCGGAAGATTGCTTCCACGAATCCAGCCGGTGGAGTCGAACGCGAGATCACCATACTGCTCAATCAACTCTTCACCGGGCGTCGCCTTGTCAAAGCCGAACCGCACGCGCCACGCAACCTGTCGCGATGGAGCATACACCATGATGACTTTTACTTCGCCGGTGGGACGAGTGAATTCACCGGTATGCTCCGTCCAGTATTCCAGCAATTCTTCCTCTGTCGGCTCACTCGATACGTATGCATCATCATAAAGGGACTGGATCAGCATCTCCTCGCGGATTTTTTCAATCGAGGCTTCCAGTTCCGGGGCACGGTGCAGTTTGCGGCGCCGCGCCTCCTGGATGAGCAGCCGGCGGTCGACCCAGCGGTCGATGTAATCGCCCTTCAGCCGGTCGTCATCCGGATCGAGCCCCATTTCTTCAAGGTTCGCGCGCAACTGCCCCTCGTAAAGCTCGGCGTCCCCGACCGTCGCGACAATCTCACCCTGGTTTCGCCGGCCGGTTTCACAGCCGGTGAGGGTGAGGACCGCAAGACAGCACATTGCAAACATCCTGGTCCTGCTTGCCATACGGGATCCGTCCGGGATCATGAACGTGATCACACCTCCTCGAAGAGGTTCCGCAGGGGACCGTCATTGGTCCAGTGCGGGATGCTGTTCCTCAGGCTGTCCACCCAGGTTTCTTCCAGCTGTTTACGTTTGTGCGTCTGCACGTCTGCTCTGACCTTGTTCTTAACCTGTTCAAACGGTCTGGGTGCGGGTTCTTCCCGGGAAATCACCTTGAAAATCGAATACTTGCCCATGGACTTGACCGGTCCGACCAGTTCACCCAGTTCAGCTTCCGCGGCTCGTTGGCCGATGGGGTGGTACTGGTTCTCAGTGATCGGTCCGAGCACGCCTTCCTTCTCCTTGGCGTTGCGACGTTCTGAATAGGTGACCGCGAGCTCACGCATATTTTCACCGCCTCGGATCCGACGTGCAAGACGTTCGGCCAGACGTTCATCGCTGACCAGAATCTCGATCAGTGTGTGCTGTGCCGGGCGTTTGTACTCGTCCGGGTTTGCATCGAAGTGAGCCTTGGCTTCTTCCAGCGTCGCTTCATCCCGATCGTAAACCATCTTCTGGCTGATGATCTGGTAGACTCGGGAGTCTCTGACACGTTCTGCCGCTTCCAGAACTTCAGGATCCTCATAGTAACCCATTTCTTTCGCAGCGTCCGGCAGGATCACATCTCGGACCAACGCGCCGTCTATGAGCTGCTTCAGGTCGTCGATGGATTGAAGGTTGAATCCCTGACGGCGTGCATCTGAGAAGCTCTTGCGGATGTCCTCCGGGGTAAAGTTGGTAGCACCCTCATCAAGGGTGACCAGCGGCATGTTCTGCTGTTCTTCACTGAGCAAGGAAAACGGATCGCTGGGTGCATTGCGACCGGTGAGCTTGTCGTAGAGGATTTCAATATTGTGATCATGCATGACAAGGCCGCGTTCCTCTTTCTCCTGCTCGACGAAGGTTATCGCAGTATCCTGGATCGCTGTGCCGTGTATGCGGCCGAGCTGCTGGAAGATGCGGTCCTTGTCTTCTTCAAACGTTGGACGGTCCTTGATTGCACGACGACCGTGCAATTGCAATACATGCCAGCCGTAACTCGAGCGGATCGGATCGGAGATCTCCCCGGGTTGAAGCGCCCAGGCTGCTTCCTGAAACTCCGGCACCATCACACCCCAGCCGAACCAACCCAAATCGCCGTCAGTGGCGGTCGTATCTTCGGAATACTTCTGTGCAACTTCCTTGAACAGAACACCAGGGCGATCGAGTTCCCGCCGTACCCGCTGGATCAACTCTTTCGCCTGCTCTTCGGTGCGCGTGTCGCCGGCACGAATCAGGATGTGAGAGACATGCACTTCCTCACCGGCATGATCGTAGAAGTCACGGACCATCTCTTCGGTAATGATCTTTTCGTACATCGCACGAGCCAGCTTGTTGACGGCCTGGCTGCCAAGTTCACGCTGATAGGCTTCCTGTACCGACGGATCGGTGTCCACACCCTTGTTATAGCCGTCGATAATCTTCATCCGTCGCTCAACCTGCTCGTCGAGGACCTCTTTGTAAGCTTCGAAGTCTCTCTCCGCTGCACGTTCTTCACCGCCCAGACGCCCTGCGACGATCTTCCTGAACTCATCGACACTGAGTTCCCAGTCACCGACCTTGGCGACGGTGTCCGGGTCACGCATGCATCCGGTGAACACGGTAAAAAGTGAAACCAGAACCAGCACTATTCCACTGCGAACCAACATCCGATCCTCCAACCCAGCTGAGCTGACTGTATTCGGGCGGGTGGACGGTGCATTCAGCATTACCGGCGATGTGCAGATTTACCGAATGCTGAAGCCGTCCCCTGAACTCTTTATCACCGCAAAACAAAACACCAATGTACTGGAGCGGGCGTACCGCTGCAAGAGTGATTCGCCTGATCCGCCCCGGATGGTACGATAAAAGATCGGCGTGGTTCCCCGCCTGGAGGTTTCTACTGTTCGAGGGTTTCTCGCATGGTTTCGGCTTTTTCAATGCGTGAGGCAACATCACGGTAGGACGGGTCGGCTTCATAGACCTTCTTCCAGGCCTTCAGTGCGCCTTCGAGGTCCCCTTCACGAAAACGGCGGTTGCCTTCATCAAACCAGCGGGGAGCCATCTGCCGTCGCGCCTGCTGCAATTCGCGGATCTGTTTGCTCCGCTCCGGCGTCGGCCTCATTTGCTGCAATTGCTGTAGATTTTGGATGGCTTCCGTGTATTCCTGTGCGTTGACCAGGCTGTCAACGGTAACCGTGAGTGAGTCGACAACGAGTTGAGTGGTCCTTTCAGCATAGATCCGGTCAGCAATTCTGAGGCGGTATTGCAGGTCCGGGTATTCCGGATCGATATCCAGTGCACGCCTCATGTGACTGATCCCGGACGCCAGGTCCGCCAGGGGGGCGGTCTTCGGATCCTCATAAGCCTGCCAGGCTAGAGCTGCTTCGCGATGCACAACCGGGATGAGGATCGTTTCTCCTTCGGTAGGGAAGAAGATGATGGAATTGTTATTGTATGCCGCCAGCTTGGCGGCCAGGGAAACATCGTTGAAATGACGAAGCGCCAGAAGCTCCCATGTGTCGCCCAGTTGAACCGTAATGGTATCATTGTACGCACAGATGCGCCGAATCCGCTTCAGCCATTGCTCAGAACGATACCGATGCGGACCGGGTTCATCGGCCAGCTTCTCGAAGATGGTTTTCGCTTTATCATATTCCCACTTGTGCGCAGCGCTAACAGCCACAGGAAAACTGACCGGGTAGTTGCGTGTATGGAGTTGTCCCTTACACACCCCGAAAGTGAGTAGTAACGCGAACGCGGCGGCAATAGTTGTCCCGACCCTGCTCATCCTGTATTGAACCTGTTCAGGAGGACGAAAACGTGCAAGTAATTATGACGGTCCCTGTTCTCTTCGCATCACGATAAAGGTAACATCATCGTTGGGTTCAGCCCCCCGGCGAAAATCATTCACCTTCCTGGAGAGGAGGGTGGCCAGGTTGGGAACCGGCGAATCCGAATAATGTAACAAGGTTTCTCTTACACGTTCCACACCGAACATGTTTCCCTCGCGATCCATCGCTTCGGTGACACCGTCGGTATACATCAGGAAAAGATCGCCGCTTTCAAGGATAAAGTCGCCTTCACGAATCACGTCTTCGAACAAACCTTCGTCATCTGCCCCGAGAGGCAGACCCGGTCGTTTGACCTCATACATCTCTGTACCACGTAAAAGCAGGGGCGGGTTGTGACCGGCCGATGCGAACAGCATACGGCCGTCGGAGGGATAATAATAGGCCAGCGCAACAGTGACGAACATGCCTGCCGGGATGTCCTGGTAGAGAGTATGATTGCACTGGCTCAGCACCTGTTGCGGTGACAGGCCGCTTTTTATCAAAGACCTGAGGATACTGCGTGTTATGGTCATGCCGAGGGCACCGCTGATCCCCTTGCCGGAGACATCCGCAACAATGAGGGCCCAGACGTCGTCATCCGCCTGAAACACGTCAAAGTAGTCGCCGCCGACATTGGAGGCGGACGCGTAATGAGCAGACAGTTCCGTAGAGGGAATATCAGGGACACGACCGGGCAACAAACCCTGCTGAATGGTTTCCGCAATCTCCAGATCACGTTTCAGCCGTTCCTGTTCAACCAGGCGTTGCTGCATCAGGCTCAGTTCATACGCCATGTTGTTGAACGTTCTTGTCAACAGGCCGACTTCAGACGGGTCCGAAGCGATCACCTGTAACTCAAAATCACCCTCTTTCAACCGGTTCATGGCCGCGACCAGTTTCCGCATCGGCCTGAGCAGGAGCCGAAAAAGGATTACCATAATAATGACGCTGACACCGGTGGCGACGGCTGCCTGTTTTGCAAATTCCAGCTGAAGTTGCTTCAGAGTCTGGTCAATGTCATCGAGGTCCATGATCAGTTCCACCGAACCGACGAGACGGTTTCTCCCCTGGTACGTGTAGAGCATCGGTTCCCGGAGACGAAGCAGGCGTTCACCTTCCGC
>WJJA01000457.1 GCA_014729955.1 bacterium | reverse complement strand
TTACTGAAGTATACCGCATCGGAATTAGCAGTAAAGCTGAACGACTCACCTCCTTCACCCGTCCCGATTCCGACTTGCAGAGAGTCCAGCAGTACCGGTGATGTTGGACTTGAAAGATCCCAAAGGGTGAAAACATAATGGTGATGGTAGGAAGGATGATGTCCACCGACGGCACGATCACCAATGACGACGATTCCACCATTCAGCTCCCTGTCCCATTCACCCTGGAACATGGGATTTTCTGGTTCCTGGATGTCATATACCATGGTGCCGGGAGTGGGGCGTATCAGCAATTGGTTCCCGTACGAAGCAATTGGATGGTACATTTCACGAACATCTGCAACCTGTGGATTGTGATAGGCAACGACGGGATTTGCCGGAAAACGCAGATCAAGCACTGTGGCTATCCCACCCGGGTCGGCTCCCTCATCCTGGATATGACTTGCCGCGAAGAGATAGTCATCTTGTAAACAGATCGCTGAATATCGATGACCTCGAAACAACTCTTCTACCGTTGTGACGCTTGGTAGCGCCGACAAATCCTTTCTCGACAATACTTCGTCTTCAACCGATGTAATCAGGTCTCCCTCGAATCCTGTGCCGCACCGATGCCTGCCGTGTATATCGCCGGTAAGGTCTAGTCGGTAAGGATTCGATGGATCTGCAAGGGAAAACGCCCGTAGTCCCAGGCGATGAAAACCGAATACCAGGGTATCCAGGTTAACAAGATCACACGTAGTGATATCAAATTCCCCTGCGACTTCAGGGGAATCCCAATCCGTGAAATCCACCACATATGCAGGCGAGTGGGTACTGCTGTGGTCAGTCATAGCCCACAGGGTTTGACCAATCCATTGAAATCTCTCTATGGTCAGGTTCGAAATCCAGGATGCTATGGAATCCGGTTCTGCCGGATTGGACATGTCATAGACAACCGTAATCCTTTCCTGCCGCGCCCAGAACTCCCAGTTTACCGCCATAAGGGAGTCAGAAGCATGCACCGGTTGGGGATTGTGCGCCTGGAATTGGTCAAGATCTTCCAGACGGACAGGATTGGAAGCATCGGCAATAGAATACACATGCACACTGTCAAATCCATAACCAGCCAGAAAAAGAAAGTCGCCGACAACAGCAAAGGAAACATAATCCATCGTCAGATGAATGATAGACAGACGTTCCGGGTGCGCAGGGTCGGATACATCCATAATCCAAAGTTCTTCCGCACAGGGAGTCAAGATCAGAAGATCATCGTGTACCTCCATCTGCCAAATGACACGAGGAAAACTTAGGACAGGGGTGGGGATAACTTCTGTTTCGACCCAATGATCAGCGTCGGAGACATCATATACACGCAACCCGTTGTTGAAACCGAACATATAGAGATGATCTTCCTTCAACACCATCCGATCCACTCGCCCATGAAGTGACAGGTAATGCCCCTCTTCGATGAGTTCCTGGGCAGGCGTCGAGATACAACTGAAAAGCAGCACAAGCAGAACAAGCGGCAGGCGTTTCATGCGGTCCCCCGGGTCAATCATGATTTGGTTCCTGTTATAACCTACGGTGGGTTTCAGTAAGAAGCAACCCGGCTGCCGGTTTCAACCTGACCTTGCATCGGTTGTTCCGGGGAACATTCACAACCAGCCCGCCGGCAGAATGGCGCTTTGCCTGCTTCAAACCTTGAAGAACCTGCCGTAAGTTTTTGATCATATTATGTCATATAAAGCCACTGGTTCCCGGCTTTCCGGGCCGTCGCAGAATCGTGTCATCCCGCCGGGAAAGCCGGCGGACAAGCCCGGCGCAAGCCGATATTCATCGTCATTTAAAAGCAATAATATCCGTGCTTTGCACTGTTGTTCCGGAATAGTAAACAGTCCCGTCATACCAATCTGCGACAGCCTGTATTGCAGGAATGCAGTCATCTTCCTGATACGCAAAAACCCCGATTCGACCTCATGCCGCACAAGCATGGTCGTTCCGGGGTGATACTATTTATGCAGAGTCGCACAAAACATGTTGGAAGCGGCTCAGGAGCCGGTTCTGCAGAATGCCTCCTGCAAGCACGTCAACGGCAGCCACGACTACGATTAAATCTCGAGGATCTCCGCTTCCTTCTCTTCCATGCGTTTGTCGATCTGCGCAACGTGGTCGTCAGTCAGCTTCTGGACCTCGTCGAAGGTACGGTGCATCTCGTCCTCGGTGATCTCCGAGTCCTTCTGCAGCTTCTTCAAGGTGTCGTTCGCGTCACGGCGGATCTGCCGTACGGCGGTGCGTGATTCTTCCGCATAGTTATGCACCACCTTCACCATCTCCTTGCGGCGCTCCTCGGTCAGCTGCGGGATCGCGATACGGACGACTGTGCCGTCGTTCACCGGGTTCAGGCCCAGGTTCGCCTGCATGATCCCCTTTTCAATGGCAGGGATGGCATTTTTGTCGTAGGGTTGGATCACAATCAGGCGGGTTTCCGGCGCCATGATGTTGGCGGCCTGCTTCAGCGGCATCTCAGTGCCGTACAGGTTCACCATTACATCTTCCACGATACCGGTGGAGGCTTTCCCGGTACGTACCTTGGAAAGCTGCTCGTTGAAGACACGGACCGACTTGTCCATGCGCTCTTCGGCATCCAGCAGTACCTCGTCAATGTCCATGATCATGTCCCTTCCTGGTGGTTCACTCCCCTACACGGCTGCCGATATCTTCTCCCTGCATCAGTTTCAGCAGATTGCCGACGGTGGTCATGTCGAACACGCGGATCGGGATGCCGTTGTCACGGCAAAAGGTGATCGCTGTGGCATCCATGACACGTAACCGTTTGCGGATCGCCTCCTCAAACGTGAGGCGGGGTAACAACTCGGCGTCGTCATGCTTTTCCGGGTCCTTGTCATACACCCCCGCGACGCGAGTGCCCTTCAGAATCACTTCGGCGCCGATTTCACCCGCCCGCAGGGATGCTGCGGTGTCCGTTGTGAAGAACGGATTGCCCGTGCCGGCGGCGAAGATCACCACACGGCCCTTCTCCAGGTGGCGAATCGCGCGCCTACGAATATACGGCTCCGCGACCTCGTCCACCTCTATCGCCGAGAGCACTCGTGTCGGCACACCAGCCTTCTCGAGGTACTGCTGCAGAGCGATCGCATTGATCACGGTGGCGAGCATGCCCATATGGTCGGACGGAACCCGCTCCATGCCCTTGCCGGCCGCGGAAAGGCCGCGAAAGATGTTGCCCCCGCCGACCACAATGCCCAATTCGACACCCAGGTCGGTCACTTCCTTCAATTCTTCCGCCAGCCGTCGGAGAACATCCTGGTCGAGGCCGTATTTCTGCGGCCCCGCCAGGGATTCTCCGGACAACTTCAGCAGTACACGCTTGAAGGCCGTTTCGCTCACTGGTCGGATCCTTCCCCGACCTTGAAGCGCAGGAAGCTCCGCACGTCAAGCGAGCCGCCGGCGTCCTTCTCCGCTTCCTTGATCCGGGCCGAGACCTTCGTCTTCGGCTCCTTCACATACTCCTGCTGCAGAAGGCAGTTTTCCTCGAAGTACTTGTTCACCTTGCCCTGAGCGATCTTGTCAAGGATGTTCTCCGGCTTGCCTTCGTTGCGCATCTGGTTCTTGTAGATCTCGACTTCATTGTCGATGATCGTCTGCGGTACTTCTTCCCTGCGTACATAGCCGGGACCGGCCGCGGCGATCTGCATCGCCAGGTCATGCGCCAATGAAGACGCCGCACCTGTACCCAGTGCGTCGGCATCCCCGGTCAACACCAGCAACACGCCAACTGGTCGCCGGGGTGAATGTAGTTGTCGATCATACCGCCGTCGGCTTTCAACACGCCCGCACGACCGAGACCCAGGTTCTCGCCCAGTTTGCCGGCAAGCGCCTTCACCGCCGTAT
>WJJA01000456.1 GCA_014729955.1 bacterium | reverse complement strand
ATTTACGACTGGTCGAGCAGCTTTCGAACTTCCGTCGCGAGCCCCTCAAGCTGGAACGGTTTGCTTAAAAACCCGTCGGCGCCCTGTTCCAGCATGGATTGGATCGATTCATCGATATCAAACCCGCTGGTCATCATGACTTTCATATCAGGTTGTTCGCGGCGCAAATCATCGATTACGCTTACCCCTCCCATGATGAGGATATCAGCATCGATCAGGGCAAGGCGGACCTTCTGCTCAAACTCGGCCAGCATTTCAGCTGCGATCACTGCGTCGCGAGCCGCTATCACCTCGTAACCCAGCCGTTTCAGGATTTCTTCCGTAATGCGACGAACCTCTTCATCGGCATCCAGCACGAGGATCGGTTCGCTACCGTGCGGAATGCCGTCTTGAGTATCGGTCAGGCGGATTTCCAGTGCCGGGAGAAACACGCAGACGGCGGTCCCTTTTCCCGGACGGCTGTTGATTTGAATATATCCGCCGTGGTTTTCGACGATGCCGTACACGGCGGCAAGCCCCAGGCCCCGTCCCTGGAACTTGGTGGAAAAGAAAGGCTCAAAGGCACGTTGAATGGTTTCTTCATCCATCCCGGAGCCGTTATCGATGATTTCAAACTGGACATAGGCGCCTGCAGGCAGATCGCGTCCGCATTTCCGGCCCTGCTTTGGTAATGCCAGGTTGCCGGTGCGGATCAAAATGGATCCCTCTTCGCCCGTGGCATCGGCGGCATTGGAGAGCAGGTTCATCAGCATCTGGCTCATCTGCGGCGGGTCGGCTTCGACCTTCCAGAGTGTCCGGTCTAGTTCCTGTTCGATCTTCAGTGACGCCGGAAGGGACTTTTTGGCGTACGTGAGGGTATCCTGTATGCTTTCATTGAGGTCGATAATCTGGGACTGGTATTTTCCCTCGCGGGCGAAAGCAAGCAACTGCTTCATCAAGTCGCCGGCACGTTTGGCGGCGCGACCGATTGTGGTCAGCTTCTTCATCGCCGTTTCATCATTGCGCAAGTCGAGCTGCAGCAATTGGGCGTTGCCCATGACAGATGCCATCAGGTTGTTGATGTCATGGGCCAGGCCGCCCGCAAGAGTGGCGGTTGCCTCCAGGCGTGACGCCGAAAGCATGGCTTCCTCCGCCTGCTTCCGTGCCGTAATGTCGCGGATCATTCCCATGATCAAGGTCTTGCCGCGACGATGGATGATGCGTGTGTTGATCTCAATCGGAATGCGCGCACCGTCGGTTCGAAGAATCGACGTTTCAATCGGAGGCGGTTTCTCGGTCTCATCGGGATGCTGCTGAAACCGTTCCAGCACGTCTTCACCGCCGGCTTCCGGGAACAGTTCGGTGAGGTGATGTCCGACAATCTGATCACGTGTCAAATGAAGCAAGCGCGATACAGCGGGGTTGGCATCGATCAGCACGGCACGGTCAGGGTCGGCGAGAAAGATCGGATCCGGAGCCTCGCTGAATAGTTTGCGAAAGTGCTCGGCCGCTTCCTTCAAACTTCGTTCGGCTTCCTTACGGTGCGAGATATCCCGCGCGATCATCAATATCGCCGGCTTCCCTTCAAATGTGACCGGAATCATCGTCGAATCCACTTCCACCAGGGAAGCATCGGGCCGTTGAAAGGAAAACTCCAGCTGAAATTTTTTCGGATCGGGGCTGCGCCCGGGATCCAGTGCGGTCAGCAGTAACTTGTGCAGACGCTTGCGCGCTCTGCCCTTCACAAAACGATCCGCCGTAGTGCCGATCAGGGTTTCAGGGCGTTCGACGTCGGCCAGTTCCGCACCGGCCTGGTTCATAAACACCACACGTCCGTCCTGCAAAACCGCCACAGGCATCGGAAGGCGTTCCACCAATTCGCGGTACCGCTTCTCGCTCGCCAGCAACTCCTCTTCGGCTACCTTGCGGCGGGTGATGTTGAAGACCACGATTTGGACCGAGGTGATACGCCCTTCGGTGTCTTTCAACGGCGTCAGGTTGAACTCGGCCCAGAAGATGCTGCCGTCTCGTCGCACGAAACGGATCGTAGATACAAAGGAATGAGTATCGCCTTTCACCAGCTCGACAAGGCCCTTGCGGGTCAGGTCATGGTCGTCCGGATGCACCATGGCCAGTGGGGTCTTCCCGAGCATCTCGTCGCGAGGATATCCGAACAGGTCTGCGAACGTTGGATTCAATTCCGTCAGGTTAAATTCGAGATCGGTTACCGCAATGCCGATCAGAGCATGGTCAAACAGGGCCTGCAAACGCTCCTTCATGGGGTCGGATACAGGTTCGGCAGGCGGGGTTGGTTCTGCATTGCGTGCGACGAGAAACAGGGATTTCAAGTGTCCGTTTTCAAAACGGGGGCGAAGCAGTGATGCGACACGACGTATCCGTCCGTTTTTCCGTTGCAGACGGATTTCGAACGTGTGGTCTTCGCCGGGGGTGAGGGTTTTCAGCATTTCAAGGTACTGATCGCGGTCCTCACCGTAGACAGGAAACGCGTGCTCGCCTAATTCATGCACATCGAGGGGGCTGTAGCCGGTAATCATCTGGTAGGCGCCGCCGGCCCAGCGACCTTGCGGCAAGCCGTCCTTGTCCACGACCATTTCCAGCACCAGGTCGGAACTGAGTTGTTCAAATGCCCGCAACAGACTGAGTTCTGACGTCGATTCAGCCTGCGGTGCGGATGCATCATGTATCGCCAACCTGCTATCCTCCTCGAAGCAGCGGACGCCTGCCGATCAATCTAAGACGGAAACGGTGAGAAATCGATCCCGACCGGACTATCGGTTTCGCCGGATGGATCTCTCAGGTCCCTGTATTAAAGGGGAATATTACCGTGCTTCTTGCTTGGTACATGATCAATCTTGTTCTCGAGCATTTCGAGTGCCGTGATCAGTCGAGGGCGTGTCTGGGACGGTTCGATCACCTCGTCCACGTAACCCCGAGCAGCGGCGATGTAGGGATTCGCGAAACGGTCACGATAGAGCTGGATGTATTCATCGATTTTCTTTTGTTGCTCATCCGGGTTTTCGATCTGCGCCAGCTCCTTGCGGTAGACAATTTCGACCGCCCCTTCCGCGCCCATGACTGCGATTTCGGCAGACGGCCAGGCGAAATTCACATCGCCGCGAATGTGCTTGGAATTCATGACGTCATAGGCGCCGCCGTATGCTTTACGGGTGATCACAGTCAGTTTCGGGACCGTGGTTTCGCTGTATGCGTACAAGAGCTTGGCACCGTTGGAGATGATGCCGCCCCATTCCTGGTCGGTTCCGGGCAGAAATCCCGGTACATCTTCGAAGGTGATGATCGGGATGTTGAAACAATCGCAGAATCGTATGAAGCGTGCGCCTTTCTTGGACGAACTGATATCCAGTACTCCCGCAAGGTGGGCCGGCTGATTCGCGATGATGCCGACACTGCGACCGCCGAGGCGGGCAAACCCGACAACGATGTTCGGCGCCCAGTCCTTGTGAACTTCGAGCAGCTCGCCGTGGTCGACGATGCGTGTGATGACGTCGCGGATATCATAAGGCTTGTTCGGATTGTCCGGCACGATGCTGTCGAGCTCTTCATCCATACGATCCACAGGATCGTCCGTCTGCAACAGCGGCGGGTCTTCCATGTTGTTCTGCGGACAGTAACTGAACAGTTT
>WJJA01000060.1 GCA_014729955.1 bacterium | reverse complement strand
CATCGGGCCGTGCCAGGAATGTGGACGCCCCTTCGAGAGCGTCCGCTTCGGCGCCGTTGATTGTCACGTTGAGGAAGCGTACGTCCTCGATCTGCCCCGAACGTGCCAGGCTGTCGATGCAGACCGCCGGCACCTGCTCGGTATAGCTCTCCCTCTGACGCCGGGCTTCGCCCCAGAGAACCTTCTGGTCCGCTTCCTTGCGTTCAAACTGGTCACGGAACATGTTGGAGCTGGTAAAGTCGCGGAACTTGACGAATTCGAGCGTCTCATCACGTTTCCACAACGCTCGCGGGATCACGGTTACGTTGGCGATTTCGTTGGCTTCGATGTAACGGCGAATCGCCGCGACGTTCCGTTCATCGGGTTCGACAGCATAGACATGTCCCGACGGACCGACCACCGAGGAGGTGATGAACAGGGTGGATACGCCGAGTTCGATGAATCCATCCGAAACGCCCGCCATGATGACACGGTCGCCGTCACGCAAAAAGCGATACGGTTGCAGCCGGCGGTGAAGATCCCGCAGCAATTCGAACCGGACCCGGTAGTGCGTCGCGTCCGTCGGTTCGAGGTTCAAAAGCTTCGCACCTCGTCCCTGGCGGGTATGGAATTCGTAGTACTGACGCTGTATCTGTGTCCACGGCTGGAAGTAGAAATCGGGCATGGCCGCCTCGCGCTTATCTCGTCAAACTTGCAGAGACACTTTAACTTTGGTTGCAAACGGAGACTTGCCCCCCTGCGTTCGGACGCAAGACCCGGATCGTTCACTTCGTTATGAGCAAACGGTATGCCCGGGGTCGTTCAATGGGTTGAGGTGATTGGATGAAAGGCAATGAAACGTTTTCTAGAAGCCGGACAGGGGCGGGCAAAGAGATCGCGACAGCATGGAAGCGTCTTATTCTATTGTATTTGAACGTCTTACCAAACCTGTCGGCTTCAGATCAATCGCGTCAGCCTGGTTGTCGTGCATTTCGCATTCCCGCATGCACCCCCCGCAGCTTCAAACACGACCTGCATACCGCGGCGGCTCGGGGGAAAAGCTTCGGGATGAGCAGGAAAAAGCTGCCGGGGTTGACTCATCATGCGATCATTTCACCCAGGCGGCCGGTGATCGTGAAGGCTTCGGGAATCGAATCGAGGGCAATCGCCCGACCCTCCTCAAGACCGGAGAGGACGATGCCGGTAAGAAGGCGCTGCCCCCATTCGATTTCATCTGAAGTGACCTCGGTGCTCGCGTTCTTGTGGACCGCCTGCGCGAGGTCAAGCAGCGCCCGTTGTGCGGCGCTGTATTGCGGTGCGAAGGTTTGCTCGTCATACTCGCTAAAGTAAGGCCCCGGTACACGGCTGCGCAGGCGCCGTTCCAGCGAGGCGCCGTCGCCGTGCACCGTCACCGTAGCGTTCTCACAGCCGATACGCAGATTCATGCCGGCGGCGGTGCCGATTCGACCGACCGTGTCGTTTTCAAACGTCACCAGCGCCCATTGCACCACCGGGTCCTGGTCCAGGAGGTCGCCTTTGAGCGCGGATCGGTCGATCTCGCACTGCGCCCGAACTTCTACGGGCCTGCGTCCGGCGAACTGGATCAACAGGTCGACCGAATGCGGATGGACCCACAGCAGCAGGCCCGGTCCGAACTCGACGCTGATCTCCCGGACTGCGCCCGTTTCATCCCGCCGGACCTCTTCATGGGCACGGCGGAAGGTTTCATGCCACCGTCGCAAGGCGCCCCAGGTCAGCTTGACGTTGTGTCGATGCAATTCCGCCGCGGTCTCACGCCATTCCTTCACACTGCGCGCGATCGGTTTTTCCGCGTGGATGCCGCGCACACCGGCCGAGGCGGCATCACGCATGATTCGAGCGCGCACATCGGTACGTGTGGCGATCGTAACCACATCCGGCCTGACCTGTCCGAGCAGTTCTCGATGATCGGTGAAGCGGGCGCTGATGCTGAACTTCTCGCCGGCTTCATTCAAACGGTCACGGTCCGGGTCGCACAACGCAACCAGCTCGTATGCATCGAGACTGTCGAGTGCGTCAGCATGGCTCAGCGGCATCCAGCCGGCCGGAGCGGTGCGTTGCACCTTCTCGGAGGTGAACACTCCCATCCGTCCACAGCCGATCACCGCCGCTCGCAGGGGTGCGTCTTTCATACCGGCGCACTCCCCCGCCAGTCGAGCGACAGGGTCAACAGGCCGGGTTCACGTGCCTCCAGCCGTTCGTAGGCCTTCGTCAAGTCGGCCGCCGGGAGAATATCCGTCACCAGTTCACGCCCGGGCAGACGGCCCTCCTCGATTCGATCCAGCAGCCACGCCATATTGCGTGCCTGGGTAAAACGGACATCGTATGGGGAGACATCGAGGTTCGGGCTGAATCCGCAGGCGATTAACGTGAGCTGCTTGTCGTAGAACCAGCGTGAATCGAGGGGATTCTGCTCCCAACGCGGTTGCCCGCGGCCGGGAAAGCCCAGCACGGCGATTGTGCCGCCGCGTCGCGCAAGCTTCATGGTCAATTCCCAGTCGGACCAGGAATTGGACGTGCTGATGACGACGTCAACCCCAACTCCTCGTGTGAGATCGTTCAGGTCGGAGGCGATTCGATCTCGTCCATCTTTTGCGAACACGGCTTTCGCGCCGAAGACCGACGCCTTCTCGCGGGCTTCCTGATGATTGGAAAACGCGTAGACTTCCGCCCCCGCCTGCACCGCCAATGCTGTGGACGTCAATCCGAGCACACCGAGGCCGACCACGGCGACATGCATGCCTGCGCGAATGTCAGCCTTGAGCAGGGCATTGTAGCCCAGGTGGAAGAGATAGGCGGTGCTTGCCGCGACCGGATCGAGCGTTTCCGGGAGAACCGCGGCGATGTTGCCGGCCGGTATCACGCAGGCGCTACGATGAGACTGGTAGGTGAGCACACGGTCGCCCGGCACGGGGTACTCGACGTCCGCACCGACCGCGAGCACCCGTCCCACATGGCAGTATCCAACGACGCGGGGATAGACCTTCATCGGGCGCAGGGGCGGATCGCCGCGCCAGGCAGCGAGCTCAGTGCCCGGCGAGAGGGTGCTG
This sequence comes from bacterium, assembly GCA_014729955.1. Lineage (GTDB taxonomy): Bacteria > Electryoneota > Electryoneia > Electryoneales > Electryoneaceae > WJJA01. The sequence goes on along the minus strand of WJJA01000060.1, from coordinate 2,059 downwards.
TTTTCGGTCATGACGAGAATTTCACCCGGCGCAAGTCGATCCGTGTACAGTTCCTCGTTACGCCACTGCAACGTACGCGGTGCGGTCAACTCGGCGACGTACGCCCGCACGGTTTCCGGCATGGTCCCCTCCGCGGTCACAGGATGATCGGCACCAGGTCATCGTCGTTATGAGGCCGCTCCGATCCACCGACCTTCTCTTCACGTCCGGCCCAATGGGTTTCACTGTAGTAGAGTTCTCGGTTGGCCGCGCTGAAGGTGCGTTTGTCTTCCGGCACCGGCGTCGGTCGAACAGCGCCCACGCCTTCATCGTTCGCATGGTTCACCACCGAGTCGGTGGGCTGCCAGGTGCCGTCCGGCTGTTTTTCCCAAAGATCCGTGTCACGCATCGGCTCTACGGCATCGAGAAACTCCTGCTCGGATATGCCCATCCAGTCCAGGTAAGTATCGAGGCTGCGGGGACGGTTGGCATCATACTGCCGCACCATCTCGATGCCCTCCTCGCGTGTCATGCGACCATGACGGATTTCGGTGCTCGCGTCGTCCGTGGCACGGCCGTACCCGAACTTGAGGTACTTGAGGTAATCGTGCACATCGTTGGCGTGATCGTCGGTTTTCGCGGACAGCACGAAGGTGCGTTCCCGGCGGCTTTTGAAGAACTCGAAGTCGTACTTCTCGTGCATCAGTTCCGCCTGTTTCTTCGCGTCCCAGTCGAAGAAGTTGCTCATGTAGATGCCGCGCACTCCGACACGTTCGATGTCCTCTTCGGACGGATAGGTGAACGGCTTGATTTCATGCTCGGTGATGCCGCTTTCCTCGTTGACAAGATCCCAGGCATCGAACCCGCGCTGGTCCATTTCGCGACGGGTCCACTGGGTATGCTCGACCATGTCCTCAAGCGTGACCATCCCGACCAGCTCGGCGAAACCGTGTTCACCAAGGATCACCAGCGGGATGTTGTACATCACCGCGATCTGGAAGGGGAAGGTGCGGATGCCGCTGTGGTAGTGCCAGGTAACGTCGCCGCACTGCTTCAGCATGTAGCGGCTCACCTTGCGTGCGGTTTCCGGGCTGGTGGTGAAACGAACCAGGTCGCATCCGAACTGCTTCACCAGGTTGTTCAGGTTGCGCAGGCCCAATGCGGTATTGTAGGTGTGGTTGTAGGTCACGAGGAGCGGATTCATACCGTAGACATTCTTCATCAGGTGGGTCTGGAAGTGGCTGTCCTTGCCGCCCCCGACAGGGATAATGCAGTCATAAGGATTGCCCGCTTCGCGCGCTTTGGCCTTGTGCTCCGCCAGCAGATCGCGCAGGAATGCCTCCCGTTCGTTCCAGTCGATGCCCTGCCGTGATTCATGGTACCGGCAGCCGCTGCACACACCTTCATCATCGAGAATGATGGTCGGCTTGGCATTGGCCGGATAGAGGCAACGTTTGCAGTATTCCATACACTCTCCTGAATCTCCGGTCAAGCGTTCAGCGAACGTCGATGCCCGCTTTGCGCATGTACTCCTTGGCCTTTTTGGTACTGTGTTCCGTATAGTGGAAGATGTTTGCCGCCGCAACGGCATCCACCCCCGCTTCACGAATGCCGTCCACGAGGTGGTCCCAGGTCCGTACCCCGCCCATGGCGATCACCGGCACGCTGACCGCCTGCACCACGCTTCGCATCAGGGGCAGGTCGTAGCCCTGCCGGTTGCCGTCATGATCGACACTGTTAAGAAAAATCTCGCCGGCTCCGGCTTCGACCGCTCGCGCCGCCCATTGCGACGGTATCGCTTCGGTCCTCTCACTGCCACGGTCGATCATCACACGGTGGACGCCGTCATCATCGCGTTTGGCATCGAGGGACAATACCACGCACTGGTTGCCGAACACCTCGGCGCATTCCGTGATCAGTTCAGGACGGCGAAACGCTTCCGTGTTGACACACACCTTGTCCGCGCCCAACCGGGTCAGTTTGCGGAATTCATCGAGGCTGTCCACCCAACCGCCGACGGTTAACGGCACAAAGCACTTTTCCGCGAGGCCGGAGACCGCTTTGTGGAACAGGTCTCGCT
>WJJA01000455.1 GCA_014729955.1 bacterium | reverse complement strand
GAGATAGCCCACCACCCGGTCGGTGCTGCCGTGTGGAGAATCCGCAGAGGTTGCGTACTGCAATACTTCGGCTTTGGTTGCTCCCAACAGCCGGGCTGCATGCATCATTGCCGCGGCGGGAGCAGCTCCGCACGCTTCCGTCGCGCCTTGCTTCACACGTTCCATCAGCTCCCGCTCATCAAAGGCGGCCACGGCTTCCACGAAATGCCGGTCCAACACACGCGCTTCATCATCCGTATGAAAATGGCTCAGGTCGCTCGAAGCGACAACCAGTACCCGACGGTTACCAGCTGCCTTTGCGATTGCCTCCCCGAGATCCCGGGCATGCTCCAGGCTTTGTCTGCCCATTACGACAGGCACGATCGGAAGATCCTCGCGCACAGCAACCTGCAAGAACGGCAGAAGTACCTCGAGTGCGTGCTCGTCGCTGCCACCGGTGCCGGTGTGTCCTTTGTCGGAGGCTTCAAGCAATTGACCGGCTTCAATGATGGAGTTCGCCAGCTCCGTATCCACGTTCATGGTACCGAGGGGCGTATGGTAACCGCCGTCGGGCAGGACGGCACTGAAACCGAACGGTACCCGGTGCGACGGGGAAATTACGACGGCAGCTTCGTACTGGACGCCCTGTATTTGACGAAAGGCAGAGGACGCGACATCGCCGCTGAACATGTAGCCTGCATGGGGAGAAAGCAGACCGATCACGTACCCGGATGTCTCCTCTTGCACACGCCCGAGTCGTTGCTCGATATCCTTTCGCAATGCAGATGCATCGGCCGGATAAAAACTACCTGCCACCGCTTCTTTCCGCACCCTCATCGAATCTCCCTGATTGAGACGAGCAGGATGTTTTCAATATAGCCTCACATGCTAATATTCAACATACGGGAAGGACCGCTACTACGTCAAGCGGCGGAGTAGAGTGCTGTCGCAGACCCCCTGATGGGGTATTGCCCGTTTAGCCCGGATATTTCACGAGTTGAAAGTATGTCATCTGCTTTGTTCTGAAGGATTCGCCCTGTTGCAATACAGCTTCATCCTTCGCGCCTCGCATCTGAAACAGTTTGAGCTCGTGGAAAACTCGGGTTAGCGATCCCAGAGGCAAAATCCGGAACCCTGATCGATCAGTTCCATTCATTGTAGTAGGCCCACTCGATCTCTCAAGTGCTTGAGTTTCCCCGCTCTATCTCTCTACCTTGGCCATTGATACAATCCCTGCAAGACATACCGACAGCCCGGAAAAACGGTGCGGGCCATGGAGGATTTCATGAAGCTGCTGAGTCGTTCATTCCTGTTTGTTCTTTTCTTCACGTGTACGGTCTGCGCCGATACCCCGCATTGGCACAGCTTCACCGATCGCAATCCCGCTCCTCCGGCGATGATGGTCCAGACCGGGTTCAACAACGGGGAAATCTCGTTCGAGTTGTCCGGATTTTATCATGTGACACGCACCTTCGAAGGTGCAGACTACGCTGAGATCGGCTGGATGGACGCACATGTGGAAGGCGAGATCGGGCAGGCGCGGATGCCGGTACGACGTGTGATGGTCGAAATTCCCGCCGGCGCGGAGATCACCCTTTCAGTCGACGGCGAGCGGACGCTTGAGTACAGCCTGCAGCAGCTAGACATGCCCGCAGAACTTCTGCCGGTGCAACAACCGCGCGCAAAAGCGGAGCACGCGGAGTGGAGCTTCACACAAGACGACCGCTGGTACAGCACTGCCGACTTCTCCCAACGGCCGATCGCGGAGGTCGAGGACTATATGGTCTTGCGGGGACGCCGTTTCGCGAGCATCATCATCCGTCCGGTGGACTATGCCCCGCGTGACGGCCTGGTGCGATTCGCGACGGATATTCGTGTGAATTACAGCGTGATCGGCGGCGACGCCCGGCAGACTCATGCCAACCACGCGCGCTACGGCTCTTTCCTCTACAACCGCCTGATCGAGCGGATTGCCTGTCCGCTCGGGAGTTCCGAACTGGACGAGCTGCCCGATCCGGTGGGGTACCTGGTGGTGATGCCACCGGACGATGACTGGTTGGAAACATTGCAACCGTGGCTCGACTGGAAGGCGGACAAGGGCTACCAGGTCACGGTCGCGACAACGGAGGAAACCGGGACATCGGCTTCTGCGATCCGATCCTACATCCAGGACGCTTATGAGGACTGGGAAGTGCCTCCCACATTCGTCCTGCTCGTCGGTGACGTGGGAGACATCCCTAATTTCACCGGGCAGGGTATGGGCTCGCCGAACACTGACCTCAATTACGCGACCATCGACGGCAACGACTACTTCCCGGATATCGGTGTCTCACGATTTCCCGCAGCCAACCTGACCGATCTGGAAAACATGGTCGACAAAACCTTCGAATATGAAACCGTCGGCGGGGAAGCGAGCCCGGGCTGGCAGTCGCATGCTTCGTTCCTCGCCGGGCAGGACAACTATAACGTCAGTGAGGGTACGCATAATTACGTAATATCAAATTATCTCGATCCCGCAGGGATGTTCTACGACAGGCTCTACATGGTATCACGCGGCGCGACCACGACAGATATCACCAACGCGATCAACGACGGCCGCGGTCATGTGACCTATTCCGGGCACGGCAGCGCTTACAGCTGGGCGGACGGTCCACCCTTCAGCCAGGGCAATGTGATGGCACTGACCAATGATGTCTTCCCCTGGATCCAGAGCTATGCCTGTGTCACAGGATCCTATCACCTCGGCGAATGTTTCGCGGAAACCTGGGTACGCGATGAGCACGGCGCGGTCGCGTTCATGGGATCGTCTGTCAACTCCTATTGGGACGAGGACGACATCATGGAGAGGCGGGTCTACGAGGCCTGGTTCGACTATCCCGACGACGTACACAACCTCTCGTGGATCAACGGGATGATCGACTACAGCAAGATGGAACTGTACGCCCATTACGGCAACACCGGCATGATCCGCCGCTATTTTGAAATGTACAATATCATGGGGGACGGCTCCCTGGACATCTGGACCGATGTGCCCGCCACACTGACCGTGGACCATCCTGAAGCATTCATGATCGGCAGCGAAGATCTCACGGTTTCGGTCACCGGCCAACCCGACTGGGCGCTGGTTTCGGTTCGTTTCAGCGAAGATCCGGATGTCCACGCGCAGGGTTATATCGATGATCAAGGCGAGATCACGCTTACCTTGGACCCGGCCCCGCAGGAAGCCGGGGACCTTGAGCTGACAGTGACAGGCACCAACGCCCATCCTTATGTGACAACCATTCCGGTGATGCCGGCGGACGGGCCCTATGTGGTCGCGGATTCGTGTCTCGTCCTGGATGAGAACGCCTGGCATCCGGACGGCCTGCTCGACCACGGTGAAGAGGTAGAGCTAAGCGTGCGGGTGGTCAATATCGGCGTGGAAGAAGCGGTCAACCCCGACTTGACGATTACAACGGAAGACAGCTGCATCACCTTGCTGGACAGCCTCGCAACATGTACTACCATCGCCGCCGGCGAGACCCTGCTGGTGGAAACGGCATTCAGCTTTGAGCTCGATCCTGCAACACCCGACCAACACCGCTGCAGCTTCCTGCTGACCGTGGATGCCGGGGGAATCGAATCGACCTCAACGTTTCAGATTACCGCCTGCGCACCGGACCTGTCGATTGCCGGCATTTCCTTCCGCGACCCCTCCGGCAACAACAACCACTGGCTCGATCCCGGTGAAACGGCTGAATTGCGATTGGCGATGACGAACGAAGGCGCACTCACTGCATTCGACCTGGAAGGTTTGCTGAGCAGTTCGGACGGCTACCTTACCATCGGAGAACCGACCGCGATCGCAGGCGACATCGAGGCGGGCGGCACGGTCACGGCGATCTTCACGGTTTCTGCGGATGAGGGGACACCGATGGAGCACATCGCGGACCTGCAGGTTCTGTTCGAAGAAGAAGTATACGGCTTCAGCGAAGAGATCCCCTTCGAGGTGCAGATCGGGGACCGTCTGCACCTGCCTTCCGGCCCGGACAACTACGGCTACAGTGCCTGGGACTCGAACGATTTCCCGATGGCGCCTGAGTATGCCTGGGTGGAACTTTCGGCCGATTCCTCCGGTCCGGGCACAGCGGTCAACTTCACTCAGGATGACCAGACACTCTTCTTCGATCTGCCGTTCGAGTTCCCCTATTACGGCGACACTTACGACCGTTTCACCGTCGGCGCCAACGGCTGGATCGCGATGGGCGAAGAGAACCAGGACGACTATTCCAACAGCGGTATCCCTGACTCGGACGGTCCCGATGCCATGATCGCACCTTACTGGGAAGACCTATCTCCTCAACGGAATAACTCGGGTGGGGTGTGGCAGTGGTACGACCAGGAAGGGCACCGGTTGATTATCGAGTGGAATCATGTCGAACAATACAGCCCGAACGGCAGTTTCGAGACCTTCCAGGTGATCCTGCTCGATCCGGAATTCTGGCCGACGGCCACGGGCGATGGTGAGATCATCTTCCAGTACGGTCCGATGTCAACGACCTCCGCCTCGGAGGGTACCATCGGCATTGAAAACTCGACCGAAAACGACGGTCTCGAACTGTTTTACGACGGCAGCCGCGACGAGAATGTGATGCCGCTCAGTGAAACAGTTGCTGTGAAGTTCACAACCGGCTCGCTCTACATTTCTCAACCGCCCTCACCGTTCTCCCTTGTCGCGCCGGCAGACAGCGCGCGTGTCACCGAGCCCACCTTGTTCTCGTGGGAGGAATCGATCGATCCGGACCCGGGTGATGAGGTGCTCTATACCGTTCATCTGTATGCACCGTCCGATACCGCGACCATCGCGAACCTCACCGATACGGAGACGACCATCGAACCGGGAGCGGTTCTCAACCTGGAGGCGGGCGACGAGATTGTATGGTTTGTGACCGCGCGGTCCAGCTCGCCGGATACCACCATCGAGTCCAACGAGCGATATCGTTTCTTCTACGATCTCGATGCCTTGGGCGGCAGCGACCTCAGCGGAATCCCGGAGGTGTTCTCGATTGCATCGGCCTATCCGAATCCGTTCAATCCGACCCTGCGTGTCGTGGTCGGTCTGCCGGAAACAGCCGCTCTGAAGCTGCGGGTCTTCAACGTGCTGGGGCGCGAAGTGGCGTTGCTCGCCGATGAAGGGTTCCGACCGGGATACCATACGTTCCGACTGGATGCTTCCCGTATGGCGAGCGGGATCTATTTCATCCACGCCCAAGCCGCGGGAAGGACCGACGTTCGCAAGGTGATGCTGATGAAATAATTCCGACAAAACCAGAGTCTATACTCCGCCGGTTGAGATTGATCAGCCGGCGTTTTTTTGGACAACCGGTGCCGGTTTACCACCTCAATGAATCAATGATATGGTGCGGTGTTTGTTTTCCCATGCGGGCTTCTTTCGAAAGAAACGTTGGAAGCTCTACGGAATCAGACAACAGGAAAGGGGACGATTGCCTTTCCCAACCCGTCCCAATTGACCCGACCAGGTTGGGAATCAGAAAGGCAAGCGTCCCCTTCAAGGGTCAACGCGATACAATCCTACTCGACCGGCGCCTCTGCTTTTTTCGCCGAAGAGATGCCCTGGTCCTTGTTCTTGAAGTAGAAAATCACCATGCCGATGGTGGCGGCGGTGCCTATGGCGGTCAGGATCGCCCAGACACGCCAGGGATCGTTCAGGTGCCACAGCAGACGTGTCGCTTCTTCAACCGTGCCGCCGGCTCCGTTGTTCAGCAGCGATGCCATTGTCTCCATCACCTTCTCTTTCGGGATCGCCTCCACCGCCGCTTCGGACAGACCGCCCTGGGTCTCCATCCACTGACGCGCGAAGTTCTCCTTGCTGCCGAAGACATCATAGAGCGGGCCGGACACGAGATTGCCCACTCCCCAGCCGATTGCGAAGGGGATGTTGCTGTAGCCCATGTAGAGGGCTTTCTTTTCCGGCGGGGCGGTCAGGCCGATGTATTCGCTGAACTTCGGGCTGCAGCCCATCTCGCCGATGGAGAAAATGAAGATCGCCATGGCGACCATCCAACCGACGTTGGTACCGCCGCTCATCATGAAGCCGACCAGGCTGATCACCATCCCGCCGATCAGCGCGATCATCGGGTGGAAACGTCCTGTGATAAGCGAAATCGGGATCATGAACAGGATAATCGAGAAGCTGTCGATGTTGATCATCATCTCCGGCTTCACATTGCCGTTGGGCAGCACCACATCCCCGAGCCAGCCGAAGAGGAAGTTGAACACCGGCGCGACGTCACGTGAATAGACCCATTCGTCGATGAAGTTCGGCAGAAGATCCCACAGCTGCATGAACATGAACCAGAAGCCGCTGAAAATCAGCAGGAAGATCATGAAGTTCTTGTCGCCGAGGGTGGTGAGGATTTCTTTGACGGTTGCACCGATCGACTTCACCTGCTTGACCACATCTCCTTCCGGTTCGGCGCCTTTGATCGCATCTTCCTTATAGAACAGAATGGTGATGAGGAGGTTGAACAACGTGACACCGGCGGCGGCATAGAAGACCAGCGACCAGTTGGTTTCGCCGCGCAGCACCGCTGCCAGAATCGGCGCGAGGAAGCCGCCGACATTTACCATCCAGTAGAAAATGCCCCAGGCGAAGGAACTGTTCTCATCGGTGGACACCTTGGCGATCGTCCCCTGCACCGGCGGTTTGAAGATCGCGGTGCCCAGTCCGACCAGGCACGCCGCCAGCAGGGTCAACCAGAACCCGGTCGCCCACACGAACATCAGGTACCCGACAAAGTTGATCGAAAACGCGACGTAGAGGCTCTTTTTATAGCCGTACGCGTCCGTAAAGCCGCCGGAAACCATCGGTACCAAGGTCTGCACAATCGCCCAGATGCCGTAAATCGTACCTTTCTCCGTGTAGGAAAGGCCGAGTCCGTTTTCCGCGACCGAATAGATCATGTAGAGCGGCAGAATCGCGCGAATACCGAAAAAGGCGAGCCGTTCATTCATCTCGAGCCAGTTCACCAGCCAGAAAGTCGGCTGCAACTCTCTGAGCTGGGCGCCCACGGATTTCTTAGCCAAGGTCAGTGTCTCCCCTGCTTCGTCGTTGCCTCCGGGCCGTAAGGATGCCTGCCCGGACCCTCCATGAAACAACGGAAGGTACTGTTCCGTTTGGACTCATGCAATCGCAGCGGCTCCATGAAAACAGGTGGTTGATGAGGGGCGGGCAGGCCGGTGTCCGCCCGATAAAACGCCCTCCCGTCCTTAAGAGGGGTAGCCCGGGCTTGTGCGCCTTTGGCGTAGTCGTTGACGCCGGGGGGTGAGGGGTTGCCCGGTGGCGCTGACGTCGGGGAGGCAGTTACCGTTCCGGCAGACATCTTCTCCGGGTAGGGCAGACGTCCACCTCAGCCCCCGCCTGGGACGTCATGTGCTCCTCACCGTTGTGTCAGGTCTTGATTCGTCGTAAGACGAATTGTGACCTGACGGTCCTTTCTCCCACCGCCTCCAATAAACCCGAGCCAAGGCTCGGGCCACCCTGTCGGAGACGTATAGCCTGTCCCTGGACAGAATTGCTTCTCTTTCGCTTGCGTGCTCACCAAACAATGCCCACCTTACATGGTAGTGCTCTACTAAGAATAGCGAAATATCCCAAAGGGGCGGCGTTCGATGAGTCCGATATCTATCAAAGAAGACCAGAACGTTGAAGGTTTGCGTTTCTCCTCGCTGCTTCCATCGCCCCTCAAACTGCTCCTCAGTTTATTGCCGGTTCTACTTCTCTGCACAGGCACCCATGCCCAGTGGGACCCTGAAGACGGGCACCATGCCGTTGCTCGTCCCATGACCCATTTCGACATGGTACCCGACCATGAGGGTGGTGCGTGGGTTGCCTGGGAAGGCGGATTTGGTACCGGTGAAAACGGGGTTGTTCGTGTAAGACGTATCCTCGCCGACGGCACTCGCATGTTTCCCGATCCGGGTCTGAAGCTTACCCCGGATTCCGTCGGACAAGACATGCATCACCTTGTTGGCATAGCGAACAGTGTAGACAATGATGTCATCGTTGTGTTCAGCAATCCCACCATCGAACCCGATTCCGGATGGAGCATTTTTGCGCAACGGTTTAACCCCGAGGGTGAGCGGGTCTTCGGTCCAACGGGTGTACCTGTGAGCGTACGGACTGGAAACCAGCGTCCCCATCTTCATCCATCACAGAAGCGTCAGTGGGTGTATCCCGACAGCGCCGGGGGAGTGTGGATCGGCTACCGTTCCCAATATGATGATACTCTTCGTATCGCCGGCGTTCATGCAGATGGAAGCCCATGGTTCGAGTCGGACCTGAACGCCGGCCATATCGGCAACCATGTGTATGGATACGCTGATGGTTATGCCATCTGCCCGGCGGATGGTGGTGGCTTGTGGGTATCCCATGCCAGTACACAGACGGGTTTCATGGAATACTACCGTTTCGACGAAGAAGGGGATCTTGTGCAGTTTGTACCAAGTATCCAGTATATCACCCCGGTGGGCGCTCACGCTATTGATCTTCTTCCGGATGGACATGGTGGGGTTTTCAGCAACAGCTACAACGACGGCTCGCCGGTTGCAGTCAGGGTGGACTCAAGCGGTGATCTTCCCTGGCCCGACAATCCATTCTTACTGGGAAACCGTGCCAGTCGCCCCGTTCGTACGTCCGACGGCGGCATTATGTGGGCACGGAATTATCATTCAGATGAATGTGTAGTAGTAAGATTGACACTAGATGGAAGCTCTTATTATGAAGAGACTACATACACAATATATGTGTCTAACAATTGGCAGTTTTCAAGTGGAGGAAAGCGTCACCACTTACTAACGGATGGGAATGGCGGATGGTACTGTATGTATGTTATATCGCGGGATTCTACCAGAACAGGGTACAATGGATATCTTGTGTGGCGAATAAATGATGATGGTTCATTACTATGGCCTGAAGACACGCAATTGGTAGTTGCCAAATACCCAGCTTTGAACCCAAGTATGCTTTTAGGCACGTTAGCTGTTCCAACTTCGGACAACGGCGTCATAATAGGTGTCCGTCTTTGGCGTAGCGGCTGGGAGCTCAATCTGTTCAAAGTACTCCCTGATGCTTCTATCGCGGGTGTCGTGAACCGTGTGGATGAATACGGCTCGAGAATTCCATATAACCTTGACCTTCAAGCATTTCCGAATCCCTTTAATGCATCCGTGCAGATTGCCTTCCAAATCGAGTTGTCTGGAACTTACTCTATGCAGATTTACGACTTACTAGGAAGAATGGTACACGAAAAAGAAAGCATATACTTGCAAGGTGATTACCGAATTACCTGGAAACCACAGAGTGGCTTGGCATCCGGACTTTATTGGGTTGTGATACGTTCTCGCCGCTTCGGCTATTCTTTACCAATGAAGATCGTATACATGAAATAAGGAATATTTTCCGGTAGGTGGTTTTGATCGTTTGCTGGTGCGGGTTTTGATTATCTTTCCCTCACCAGCAGACGATCTGATTCTACCGGAGGCGAGGATGCAGATTGCATCATCGGAAGTTTTGGATCGGTGTCTATCGAAGACGCCGGAAGGGGTATTCGCAGGTCGTCTTCGCCGTGAGTTTGAGTTATCGCCGGCGTTGAGCGAAGCGATTGTCGAGCTTGCTACGGAGTGTTTGCGCGAAGAGGTACCGCGTGCACCGGGCAGGCTCGTTTTTTATTGTGCATCTCGGAAGGCGCGTCATGGGGTGCCGTTGACCGATCAGATGAAGGTACGCGTAGAACTGACGTACGCTGGTGGCCACGATGACGTCGCAGTGCTGCATGCGCAGGGCTCAGCGAAGCTTCGTCAGCTTCGTGTGTTGCGGTTGACGGAAGAGGCGTACGGTCAGGGCGGTCTTCTGACGCAGGAAGATCTGTCGTATCTGCTGCATGTGTCGACGCGCACGATCCGGAATGATGTTCAGGCGCTGATGGCGGACGGGAACACGGTGCATACGCGCGGTTATGACCATGACATCGGCCGTGGTGTATCGCACAAGACGCGTATCGTGGATCTGTACCTGTCGGGGTTCACGTACAACGAGATGGTGCTGAAAACGCGTCACAGCGCGCGTGCGATCCGGCGTTATGTTCGCACGTTCGGGCGGATGTTGCTGTTGATCGAGAAGGGGATCACGAATTCCCCGGCGTTGAGCCGTGTGCTGCGTCAGAGTGACCGGTTGACGCAGGAATACCTTTCGTTGTACGAGCAAAATCTGGAGGATGGCGCCTGGCCATCGGCGTACGAGGAGCTGGTTGACCAGCTTCGGGCGCTGGATCCGGAGGAAAAAAAAGAGTCCCCTGGAGGAGGCGTCGATGAAGCCGACTAGCCCGAATATTTCATGAATGAAGAAAACATTCTTTTCTAAATTCTATATTAACAAAAAGATAGTGTCGCGCTATATGGTTTTGCTTCGGCACAGAATGTTTTCAAGGCGAATTCATCTATTCATTCCCCCTTCGGGCGGTCCCAACTGCGTCATCTGCTTTGTTGCGAAGGATTCGCGGTATGGCAATACAGCTT
>WJJA01000454.1 GCA_014729955.1 bacterium | reverse complement strand
GCCTTCTATCATCAAATCGTGCGCCAGGGCGACCAACTGTTTGATTTGAGTCGCGGTTTACGGCATTTGACCGGCAATCCCATCGAAGCGTACAGTACGACCGCTTTTGATGACGTGGTGAATTCGAGCTGGTTCACCAATCGCAATGCCGCAACTCCCATGAGTGCAGGAGAAATCGTCAACGGTCCGAATGCGCCGAATGGTGCCCCTTCCATGAGCGGAAACTGGGTGATCAAACGCGCGAAAACACAGGGTGTCACACCCGGTTTTACCATCAAGGACAACAAAGGGGATTACTACCTTCTGAAATTCGATCCTCTCGGCTACAACGAACTTGGGACGGGTGCCGAGGTTGTAGGCACGAAGTTGTTCTATGCTGCCGGCTACTGGACTCCGGAGAACTATATCGTTCGTTTCGATCCTTCACGGCTGGTGATTGAAAACGAAATCCGATTCGAAGATGAGGTCGGCAACGTACGTGTCTTGACACCGAAAGATATTGAGCACATTCTGAAAAAAGTCAATCGCTATGAGGACGGCACCGTTCGGGCAGCGGCAAGCAAGTATGTCCCCGGCAAACCCATCGGTCCGTTCAAATATCGTGGTGTGCGAGATGACGATCCCAATGATGTCATTCCTCATCAGCATCGTCGAGAGCTTCGCGGGTTGAAAATCATGGCAATCTGGCTGTCTCACAATGACACCAAGGCGGGCAATTCCCTGGACGCCTTTATCACGGACGAAGATGGCCGGCAATATGTCCGTCACTATCTGATCGATTTCGGCACGACCATGGGCGGAGGCGGACTGAGCCCCACTCCCCCCTACCGGAATCGTGAGAACGAGTTCGATCCGCATCAGATCGCCATGAACACCCTGGCGGCAGGATTGTATGTGAAAGACTGGGAAGTTGAATATGATGTCCCCTATCCTTCCATCGGTTACTTTCCCGTAGACCAGTTTCATCCGAAATTCTGGAAGCCGATGATTCCTAACCCTGCGTTCGAAAACATGACGTATCGCGATGCCTACTGGGGCATCAAGCTGGTCATGTCGTTTACGGACGAGCAAATCGATGCGGCAGTTTCGACAGGCGAATACACAGAACCCGGAGCCGCGGAAGAGCTCGCTCGTCGACTCAAGGCGCGTAGAGATATCCTGGGGCGTCTGTGGTTTGAACGAATGCCTCCGCTGGATCGTTTTACCCTGACGACGTTCAACGGAGTGCAACATCTTGCATTCAAAGATCTTGGCGTCGAAACCGGTTTGTTCAATTCCGAACCGACAACCTATCGATATCGAGTGTTTCAGGATCAGAAACGCATCAGGCGTTGGGAGATGATCGGAGCTGATCGAAGGGTGCACCTGCCGCGACCGGAGACGGGCTCCCTTGAGGATGAAGCTGAGATCTGCATTGAGTTACAGCTTCAGCGTGACGGTGGGCGCTGGAGTCGTAAGGTGCGAATCTTCCTGGTTCCGGAGACGGACGACACCTATACCCTTCTCGGTATTCAGCGGGAGGGAAAATGAATGACTAACCTACCCCTGCAACGAGTCATTACGCTGGGAGCCGCATTCCTGCTTGTGACCGTGTTTGCTTCCGGCTGTGCGCAAAAGGGGTTGCTGGTAGAACGCTATCCTCCTGACACACTGCGTGTGGATGCCGGGATGCCCTACCACGACCCCGATCGAAATCCCACCTTTCTTGTGTACGGGGATACCCAGGCAGGTCGACTGGCCAAAGAGAAGTTCTATCGTCGCAGAAACTGGGTAACATGGAAATCGGCCCTGGTGCCGTTCTATCAACTCTACCTGCTTGGGAATGGAGTCGTTGGCGGAGTGAACTGGTTGCGTCACATCCCCGACTATGGCCGTGACTCTCGTCTGATGATGCGAGATGCGATCTATCAGAAAGCGCTGGAAAACGAGGTTGCTTTCATCCTCAACGTCGGCGATATCTGTTATACAGACGGACGATATCCTCACAGTTGGGCGGGTTTTTTGCGTGAAAACAAGTGGACTCACCCCCTGCTGCGAGAGATTCCCTATTTTCCCGTCGCCGGCAACCATGAACGCGCAAATGACAGACAATTTGGTTGGCCTAACTACCAAGCCGTCTTTGATCATCCCCGTTTTTATGTAATGGAATTCAAAGACCTTGTCCTGTTTGTCCTTGATTCCAACTTCATTCTCGACCAGGATGATTTTTTCACCGATGCAGAACAGGATTCCCTGTTTCAGACCTGGTTTGTATCCGACGACCCGGACCGACCCGCATGGCTGGAGAGAAAACTGGAACAGTATGAGCAAAAAACCTATAAGATGGTTATCTCCCATCATCCGCTGGTAACCTTTGGAGCGCATTTTTCCGACTGGCTGTCCGGAAGCAACGGGCCGGGTTTGGAAGAGAAACGTCGGAAGCTCATAAAACTCTTGAGTTCCTGCGGAGTAAACGCGCATTTCGCCGGTCATGAGCATTACTATCAACATAATGTTATCACAACACATTATGGCGATCTTCCATTGCACTGCATCGTCACCAGTGGGGGCGGCGTACCTGTCAGGAACGCACCTTCTGAAACGGAGCGAATAAAAAAAGGGGAATACTATGCCGGTCAGGGTATACATGTTTCTTTCGATTCACAAGCAGAGGTGCATCACTTTACCAGGGTGAGAGTGATGGACGATCGATTGAGTGTGGAAACATTCGAAGTGTCGGAGACAGGTGTGCGCGAAACGCCCATAGACGTTCTGGAAATCAACGAGCCGTTGATACACGGTGTTGACCGCGAGGCATCATGACCGGCCCGTTACGAGCCTTCATGCAGGTCAAGCGCCGTGAGCTGCCGCTCGCAATATTGATGTTCACCTATTTCTTCCTGGTGATCACCAGTTTCTGGATCCTGAAACCAATCAAGAAGACGATCTTCATTACGTTCTATGATATATCAGGATTCGAAATTTTTGGTGCCGTCCTGCGGGCCTCCCAGGCGGAATTGCTGGCGAAAATCCTGAACATGGTGGTCGCGTTTGTTGCAGTGGTTGTCTTTACCTGGCTTTCGCACCGGTTTCGAAGGCAGCAGCTGACCTACATCTTCAGCGTGTTCTTCATCCTGTCCTACATCGCTTACAGCTTCGGTTTACGTACACCCGGTGCGGGTACGGTTTGGTCCTTTTACCTTTTCGGAGACCTCTTCAGTACGCTTATGGTGGCGACCTTTTTCGCATTCATCAACGACAGCGTGTCTCCGGATGCGGCCAAGCGGTTGTATGGTTTAATCGGACTGGGAGGTGTCGCGGGAGGTGTCTTCGGAACCTCTGTCTTACGAGTATGGGTTGAATCGGTCGATCCGTTCCAGTGGATGTGGGTCTGTTCAGCCCTTGCCCTGGCGATCATCCTGATAGCATATACCGCGGGTCGTTGGGTGCTGTTGCATGAAGACGCACCCTCCATCCCCCATGATCAGCCGCAAAGGTCGGAACCACCGGAGAATAAACATGTTGCATCACGATCCAATCCGGCCTTTGAGGGTGCACGATTGGTCTTTTCTTCAAAATACCTGCTATCGATCGTGGGCATTGTCGGCGTGTATGAAATCGTATCTACCACACTGGATTTCCAGTTCACGGAAACCATCAGCCACTACCTGGACGGCGAAGCGATCGGTCGGCATTTCGCTACGGTATACACCATCACAAACTGGTCTTCCATGCTGGTTCAGTTCTTCCTCACCAGCTTCATTATGACACGTTTCGGGTTGACCATCGCGCTGGCAATCCTGCCTGCCGCCATGTTCATGGGGTCCACCGCCTTCATGATTGTTCCGGCCTTGTGGGTCGGCAGCATGTTGAACACGGCGGACAATGCATTCAGTTACTCCATCAATCAGTCCGCCAAAGAAACTCTCTATGTGCCGACGTCCAGAGAAGAGAAGTACAAAGCCAAAGCGTTTATCGATATGTTCGTTCAACGTTTTGCGAAAGCCCTGGCTGTCGGTGTCAGCCTCCTGATCACTACACTGTTTCGCGATTTTGAAAGCCTGCGATGGCTGTCGATCTTTCCTGTCAGTATCATACTGGTTTGGATTGTTGCTGTGCGAGTTGCAGGCCGTGGATTCGCCCTGAAAGCCGGGGGTAATGCCTCACAGATGAAAGACTCAGCGTGACGGGAAAACGCTTCAACATGCAATACCTGTCCGGTGTGCTGATCAAAGCGGTGGGGATCCATCGGGAAGAGGCAGGACGCGCTTTCCTGATGTTTGCCTATCTCTTCCTGGTGATTGCATCACTTCTGATCTTTAAGCCTGTCAGCACCTCGTTGTTCCTGATGAACCTGGGCTATGAGCAGCTTGCATGGGCTTATATCCTGGTAGCTGCAGTATCGGCTGTTGTCGTACCCCTCTACACCAGGTTTACCTCCTCAGCAAGAATCGTACGATTGAACCTTGGTTCTATCCTCGTCACAGTTGTCAGTCTTCTAATCATCTGGGTCATACTGAAACGAGGGAACGAACCGGATTGGTTCCTGTACACGTTCTACGTCCTTGTAGCACTGGTCGCAGTCTTCCTGACGACTCAGTTCTGGTTACTGGCGAATTATGTCTTCGATGTTCGTGAAGCGAGGCGCGTGTTCGGTTTTCTGGGGGCAGGCGGCATTGCAGGCGGGATCACAGGCGGCTATCTG
>WJJA01000453.1 GCA_014729955.1 bacterium | reverse complement strand
GGACTACCACTGCGCCGCACCGGGCGGATCGCGCAACCTCTTCGCCGATTTCCTCGATGAAGCGAGTGTTCTCCTCGAAGAACCCCTTCTGAGCGATGCGGGCGAACAGTACCGCGAACTGGGCGAACGGTGGCAGGAAGTCGCCCACGCCGCCCTGCCCGACAACGTCCCCCTGTTCGAAGACACACGCATCCTTCTGCGTAAAAAACAGGACCTGTGGCATGAACAGGGCCGGGACGCGGAAGAACAGATCTTACGCCTCACCCAGGATCTGAAAATGCTGGCGCAGGAGGCACGCGAAGCCTTCCCCCTCGACAACGCCGCTCAACTGGATCTGCTGCGGGGCCTTGGCGAGCGACTGCAAGAGCTGCATCGGATCGAGACGGAAGCGGCGCAGGCGATGACCGATCTGCTGGAAACCCTGCGTGATACCATTGTGGGCAAATCCTGACGGGATTTGTTGGCGCGTTGTCGGATCGTTGTGTGGTGTCTTGGCCCGCGACAGCGGGGTGTGACCCGGCACAACCGCAGAGACTGTCGTTTCAGCCCGCTTCGGTCAAGCCTTCTGACGGTACAGCGACGGATCGACAACATCCGCCATATGTTTCACGTTCAATCCACCGCCGAACAGCCGGTTCACACGCTCGAGTGATGGTTCAACGTCGCCGCGCAGGATTTCATTGTACCAGACTTCCACCCACTGCACATGGTCCCACTCTTCCAGGCTGCGCCGTATGTCTTTCAGATGTTTTTCGAACAGCCGTTTCATCTGCCCGTCGTCGACGATATCGGTGGGTTTTCCGAGACGCTCCAGCATCTTTCGTTCCGAACGCAGGATCTCGTCGATATCGCGCCGCATGAACACGATCTTATAGGATTCATCGGCCGGCAGGTGCGGCAGCAGCATGGAGACCATTTTGAACACTTTCCCGCGTGTATCGGGCAGCCAGCTCGTGTCGTCCTGGATGGTCTTCACGGTCTCGAACTCGTAGTACCCCTTGGGATTGTCTTCATCCGCCGCACGCACATGGTCGGTAATGATCTCAAGCCCGCCGGCCTCCAGCATTTTCATCATCATCGACGTGCCCGACCGCGGCAGGCCGGACACGATTCCAATTGCAGATGCCATGACGGTGTTCGCTCTGTTGGTGTTTGGGGCTGTTTTCCACGGCAAGATAGGGACTCCCTCGAAAGGATGCCACCACGGGTAATGCCTGCATACCCGGTTTTACCGGTGACCCGACGGTTACAGTCCTCTCGCAGGGAGCCTCGCGTTTGTAAAACACGGGGCACGGGGAACCCGGCGGAACCGGCTTGCAAGCCGTTATTTCATCAGAATGATCTTGTGAATCTGTGAGCCGTGATCCCCGTTCATCCGCACAAAGTAGATCCCTGAAGCAAGGTCGTCCGCACGGATGGAGAAAGCTTGACTCCCCCGGGGAAGCCGTCCATCGTGCAGCATAAGAACCTCACGACCCAGCAGATCATAGACAGCCAACTTCACATGACCGGAAGCAGGCAGGGCGACCTCGATGCGGGTCTGCGAGTTGAAGGGATTGGGGCGCGCGGCGGACAGGGTCGCGGTTGTCGGAGGCAGGGCCCTTGATTCGCTCGCGGCCATCTCCGATCCGGTGCCGTACTCGAGGGTAACCCACTGGTTGACCGATGAACCGAGGTCGTCCCAGCTCCAGTATTCCACATCGCCTCCGGTCCAGCGCACCTCGACCTGCAGAAACTCGTCGTGATCACCAAGGCCGAAATGCACGGCATGCATGTTCATGCTCTGGTCCGCCGACACAGTTTCCACATGCCGTACCCCGGACCATTCATGTTCACTGAAGCCGATCCGCACCTGCGAACCAGGGGCGGTGCGGTTCACATTTTCGCCGTCGCCCACCAAGGCGAACACCATCCAGCTGTTGTTTTCACTTTCGTCGTCGAGGTCATTGCGAAACAGGTGAAATCCCCGGTGCTGTGGATCACCGCCCCACCAGGCAAGATCCATGTCACCGTCACGGTCGTAGTCGGCTGCGCCCCAACCGTCGACACGAAAGAACTCATCGCCTGTGTTCAGCCCGATCAGGGAAGCACGGCTACTGAAATAGCCGAGGTTTTCAGGTCCGAAGTTCATGTATGCAAATGCCATGAAATCGTACCACTGGCTTCCCAGCAGATCGAGATCCCCGTCGTTGTCGTAGTCCAGCCAAAGCGGGTTGTGCCACTCCCGTTGCTGGGAGATACCGTTTTCGCCGCTCATGTTGGTAAAGGTGCCGTCCGCTTCGTTGCGATAGACCGCCAGGCGCCCGTGAATATTCGCCACTGCAAGGTCCAGGTAACCGTCATTGTTGTAGTCACCCCAGGAAGCGCCGGACGCCAAACCGACACCGTAGCGCCCGTGCGGTTCGACAGCTACACCGGCGGCGGCCGCAACATCGGTGAAATTGCCTGTGCCGTCATTCTGCCACAGGTAGTTCTCCCACCCTTCGCTGTAGGAAATTCCGTAAACGGGCACAAAGATGTCGGTGTCACCGTCATTGTCGTAGTTCCCCGCGACGACGCCTCTCACCGGCCGGCGGTACTCACCTTCCTCCAGCTGCGGGATGCAGTCCGGCGTCCGATCGATGTACAGCCCGAAGAAATCGGCGAAATACTTGTCCTTACCGACCCCGTAATCAGGCGACCAGTTGCCGAACATGCCCACGTACGCTTCCAGGATGCCATCCATATCGC
>WJJA01000452.1 GCA_014729955.1 bacterium | reverse complement strand
GATCCCGGGTTCATCCTCTTGCGGCTGCAGGGCGAGGACATCACCGGTACCATGGCACGTCTGCGGAAAACCTGGGAGAGTGTCGTACCGGAAGCACAATTCCAGTCACGTTTCGTGGAAGACAGCGTGGAACGACAGTACCGGGAGGACCGTCGCCGTCATCGTGTGATCACATCCGCTACCATCATGGCGGTGCTGTTGGCCATGCTGGGCCTGACAGGGATGACGGTTATGCAGGTAGGGCGACGCGGCAAGGAGATCGGCATCCGCAAGGTCCTTGGCGCCACGGTGACTCAAATCCTCGAGCTGTTGTCGCGTGAAACGCTGCTGCTGGTTCCGCTCGCGAATCTCATCGCCGCCCCCGTCGCCTACCTGTTGATCCGGCGTCAGCTGCAATCGTTCGCCTACCACTTCGACATCAACGCCTGGCTGCTGCTGATTCCAGTCGCGGCTTCACTGTTGACGGCGCTGGCCATCGTTGTCATCATGTCCTACCGCATGGCGACCACCAACCCGACGGAGATGCTGCGGGACGAGTGAGACGATCGAGCATCCTTACAGGATGTACCGTGACAGGTCTTCGTCTTCCAGCATATCGGTGAGACGCTCGCGAACCTGCTTCCGTGTGACGGTCACGTTTTTAATCGTACGAGTCGGTATTCGGAACATGACATCGTCGAGCAGGGCATTCAGCACGGTCTGCAGCCGTCGCGCACCGATATTCTCCGTCAGCTCGTTCAATTCCTCTGCTATCGCCGCCAGTTCACGCAAAGCCGCCGGCTCGAATTTCAGCTCCACCCCTTCCGCCTTGAGCAGCGCCTGGAATTGCTTCACCAGCGCATTGCGCGGCTTGGTCAGGATACGCACAAAATCCTTACGGTCGAGGTTGTCCAGCTCCACCCGAATCGGGAAACGACCCTGCAATTCAGGAATCAGGTCGGAGGGCTTGGAAGTGTGAAACGCACCCGCTGCGATGAAGAGAATATGCTCCGTGCTGACAATACCGTACTTGGTTGACACGCGTGACCCTTCCACGATGGGAAGGATATCGCGCTGTACCCCTTCACGGCTCACATCGGGGCCGGAACCCGCTTCGTTCGGGGCCGCAATCTTGTCGATTTCATCGAGGAAGACAATACCGGTCTCCTCGGTACGACTGAGCGCTTCCCCGATGACAGCGTCCATGTCGATGAGACGGTCCACCTCTTCGCCCAGGAGGATGTTGCGCGCTTCGCCCACGGAAACGCGGCGTTTTTTTGACTTCTTCGGGAACATCCCGCCGAACATTTCCTGCAGGTTGATCCCCATCTCTTCGATCCCGGCGGGACCGAACACCTGCATCATCCCACCCTGGGACCGTTCC
This sequence comes from bacterium, assembly GCA_014729955.1. GTDB lineage: Bacteria > Electryoneota > Electryoneia > Electryoneales > Electryoneaceae > WJJA01. The sequence continues at coordinate 1,472 of WJJA01000452.1, read as the reverse complement.
GGCAGCTTGATCTCCACTTCACGATCATCAAGATCGCCGGAGGCGAGACGCTCGCGCATCTTCGCACGCGACCTCATGTAACGTTCCTGCTGCCGTTGTTCCCGTTCCCGAAGACGCTGCTCCACAGTGGGATCGACAACTTCCTCCACGTCTTCATCCTCATCCTCCTCATCATCACCCTGCATGGAAAACAACTGCTCAAGCGGGTTGGAGGCGGACTTGCCGGATTTCTTCTGTTCCTGCGGCGGGGGCAGCAGGATGTCGAGCAACTTCTCCTCTACACGTTCACGCGCTTCCTCTTCAACCTCGCCGGTCTTTTCGGAACGTACCATCGCGACCGCCGATTCCACCAGGTCGCGAATGATGCCTTCCACATCACGCCCGACATAACCGACTTCCGTAAACTTGCTCGCTTCCACTTTGACAAACGGCGCGCCGGCCAGGCGTGCGAGGCGACGGGCGATCTCAGTCTTTCCCACACCGGTGGAGCCGATCATGAGGATGTTGTTCGGGATGATTTCATTGCGGATCTCGTCCTCGATCCGGCGTCGACGCCAGCGGTTGCGCAATGCGATTGCCACTGCGCGCTTGGCGTCATCCTGCCCGATGATATACTCGTCCAGCTCTTTGACGATCTGGCGGGGGGTCAGTTCGAAGATCGGTTTCATGGGGAAATCACCTGGATGTTCTCGTTCGTGTACACACAGATTTCCGCAGCGATTTGCAGGGATTCGCGTACGATCTGCTCTGCGTCCATGTCCTTGTTGTGACGCACCAGCGCACGTGCTGCGGCGGTCGCATAGGGCGCTCCGCTACCGATTGCGAGGATATCGTCATCCGCTTCGATGACATCGCCCTGCCCGCTGATGAGGATCAGTTCCTTGCGTGTCACCGCAATCAGGAGCGCCTCCAGTCTTCGCAGGGCACGGTCGAGCCGCCAGTCCTTCGCCAGTTCCACCGCCGGCCGTCGCAGATCGCGCGGGTAGGCCTTCAGCTTCTCTTCAAAACGGTCAAACAGGGTCAACGCATCGGCCACACCGCCCGCGAATCCGACCACGACCTTGCCGTCGGCCAGTTCACGTAACTTGTAAGCCGTCCCCTTCATCACCGTTTCGTCGAAGGTAACCTGGCCGTCTGCGCCGATGGCGGTACGCCCCTTGTGTTTCACCGCGAGGACTGTTGTGCTTCGCACGGTACGTGGTCCGATGGAATGTGATTGTTTCATCGACTGTTCCCAGCTGCCTTGTCTTGTGATGCAGGATCGCCTTGAAACACGTAACGCCCTTGTTTGCAGGGCGCTACGAGCGAACTCAATGTAATACGCCGGGCATCATGAAACGGCCGATGCGGCGGTTTCACGATCCTCGGCGAGACAGTTAGCCCGGATATTTCACGAGTTCAAACTGCGTCAGATGTGAGGCGCGAAGAATGAAGCTGTATTGCCATACCGCGAATCCTTCGCAACAAAGCAG
>WJJA01000451.1 GCA_014729955.1 bacterium | reverse complement strand
TGAATGATGAAAGCGAGCTATGGTAAGGACTGGTTTTACAGGAAGATGTTCCCCAATTTGTCACTTCCTCCCGGCGACGGTTTGTACCCAGACGTAAAAGAGAAAAACCCATTTATTCATTCACCCTTCGGGCGGTCCCAATTGTGTCATCTGCTTTGTTCCGAAGGATTCGCGGTATTGCCATACAGCTTCATCCTTCGCGCCTCGCATCTGACACAGTTTGAACTCGTGAAATATGCGGGCTAGGTCCACTGCTCCGGAGGACGTCCCTCTTCACGCCAAACCCGTACCACCGCAGGCGGCGGCCAGGGGTCGGGAGGACCGTCACGCCATTGCTTCAGCGCCGGTCCGTCATAGGCCGCTGTGCCGTTTTCGAGACGAATCCATCGCTCACATGTCGCCGTAAGAAAATCGCTGTCATGACCGGCGACCAGGATCACACAACCGCTTGCGCTTTCCTGTGCAATCAACTGCGCGACACGTTCGGCACCCTCTTCGTCAAGGCCCGCGGTCGGCTCGTCCATCAACCATGCCACCGGCTGCAATGCCAATTGTACGGCAAAGGCAGCCCGTCGCGCCTGTCCCATGCTCAATTCGAAGGGATTACGGGATGCAAATCGATCAGGACCCAAACCTGCATCCCGCAGCGCCTGCATGGCACGATCCCGCGCCTCGTCGCGAGCGACCCCGAGGTTCAGCGGGCCGAACATCACCTCTTCAAGCACTGTTGAGGCGAAGAAGCCCCGTTCCGGAAACTGAAAGGTGACCGCAAGCCGGCCGTGCAGGGCCGACGGCAGTTTGTCCTCCCAGCGAACCCGTCCGCTCACAGGCTCCAACAGGCCCGCAAGCACTTCCAGGAGGGTGCTCTTGCCGCTGCCGCTCGGGCCGACGAGCGCAATCCGTTCCCCGGGTCCGGCGTGAAAAGTAATCCCATCCAGTACGCGTAAAACGGGACCGAATAGCAGCTTGCGGTCCGCCCGCAGCCTTTCAACCTCCAATGCCGGCCGGGCCGGGTAATGTGAACTCTCCGGCTCGTGTTTGTCCAGAGCTTCGGAGGAGTTGTCGTTCTCCTGTTGCCGTGGTTGCGCGACGTGCCCAGTCGATGCGGTTTGACCATTCCTCAAACGAACCGGTCGCGGAGGGCGCATGCCGGCTTGTTCCAGCGCACCGGACCGATACAGCTCATCCAGCGTACCTTCCGCGATCAACCGACCTTCATGCAGCAATAGCACGCGGTCGCCTGGTGGCAGGTCATCCGGATCGGAGACGATACGGACCACGCTTTTACGCGAGGCGGATTCCCGGAAGGTGCGCTCCCAGATCTCGCGCTGCAGCGGGTCGATATAGGCCGTCGGCTCATCCAGCAGCCAGAGATCAGGATCGAGAGCATCGACCGATGCCAGGGCGACACGCTGCATTTCGCCGCCCGACAGACGCGCCGGATTACGGTACCGTAACGCTTCCAGGCCGGCTTTGCGCAGTGCATGGTCCACGCCGGCGCGAATCAATTCCGTCGGCAGGCCCTGGTTTTCCAGGCCGAACGCGATTTCCTCTTCGACGGTACCGGCGATCATCTGCGTTTCCGGGTGCTGGAGAACATACCCGACACGGATGTGTTTTGACGACCACAGGATGCGCCCCTGTTGCGGTTCGTACAATCCCGCAATCAGGCGTGCCAGGGTCGATTTTCCGGAACCGTTGCGCCCGGCGACGACGATATGTTCACCTTCGTGCAGCGAAAAATCGATGCCGTCGAGCACGTAAGGCTGCTCGGGATCGTAGCGAAACCGCAGCCCTTCGACCTTCAGACTGAGGGTCACAAGTGCGCCAGTTGCGTCATTTTCCTCGCCAGCAGTCGAGCTGTGCCCGTCCTCGCGGCGATCAACTCGCCTGCCTTTCGCCCCATCTCGACCGCTTCACGGTCACCGCGGAACGATTGGCGCGCAGTTTTAATGATGTCGTTCGCATCGGCGATTTCGAGTCCGCCGCCGGTGCGCACCAGGTCGCGCGCTTCATGACTCATGAGGTGATGCGGACCGAACAGCACCGGTATGCCGAACACTCCCGGCTCAAGGACGGAATGGACCCCGTGCCCGAAACCTCCTCCGACATAGGCAATGCGACCGAGGCCGTACAGTCCGGCGAGCACGCCCATACGGTTGACAATCACCACAGAACCCACTCGGCCGTCGCGTTCGACCTCGTCCACCATTTCGACGCTCAATCCATGAGCGGCGGCTTGTTCGCGTATCCGTCGAATGCGGTGGGGTTCGATTTCGTGGGGGATGATCAACAGCGTCGCCCTGGGAAACTCCTTTTCCAGAACCGCCCACGCTTCGAGCAGGTGTGCCTGGTCCTCCGGCCAAGTGCTGCCGGCGACAAATACCATACGCCCCTGCAGCAGGTCGCGCAAGGCGCCCTGGTCGGCGAGAGTGTTGACCGCACGCTGTCTGACACGGTCATAGCGTGTATCGCCGACTGTTTCGATCGTAATCCCGCTGCCGGCCGTTTCACGGAACCTGTCGGTATCATCGTCCGCGACCGCGTAGATGGCGGTCAGCGACCCCAGCACTTCACGATTGAACGGCCTGGCGTACCATTTTCTCCTGAGCGAATCGGGCCGGAAGTTGCCGTTGACAAGCACGGTTGGAATACCGCGGTCGGCCGCTTCCCATGTGAGGTTGGGCCAGATATCGTGTTTGATGTAAAGGATCAGGTCCGGTTCGAGTACATCGAGCATGCGCCTGACGCGCCAACGTGTGTCCAGAGGCAGGAAGAACCGTCCGCTCGCCTGGGTGACGATCCTGGTACGCGGAGCGGCGGACGGCGAAAAATGGCTCAGCAAAATGTCCGCATCCGCATGAAGTTTCATCTCCTCGATTAAGGGCAGGGCCGCCTCCATTTCGCCCGCCGAAGCGCAGTGAACGATTACTCGCGGGCGGTCTTCACGACACATCGAACGAACCTTCGCCAACCAGGCGCCTTCGCCGATGCGGCCTCGCAGGGCTCGTCGCCCGCGTCCGGAGACAAACACCGATAACAGCAGGCCGGCTTCCATCGCCGGCGGAACGATCGCATTGTAAAGACCTCGCCACATGTCTATTCCCTCCCTGCATCCTGATCTTCAGCATCAGCGTTCTTCATCACACGCTGCAACGCCCGCATCACATCCTCGACGGTTGTGTCCCGCATGCAGCGATGATGACCGAGCGGGCAGCGAGCGGAGCCGTGCGGTGTGCACGGCCGGCACCACAGGTCCTGTTGCAAAACCTGCACAGAGTGTGCACGAAACGGGAAAAACCCGAACTGCTCCACCGTGGGGCCGAAAATCGCAACCAGGGGCGCACCGACCGCGACCGCAAGATGCATCGGGCCGGTATCGCCGCTTACAACCGCTCCTGCCCGGGAAAGTAGGGCAATCAGATCCGGAATGCTAAGTCGGCCTGTGAGATCGTGCACGGAATCATGCCGCTCAGCCTCGGCTTTCAATGCCGGCGGCATTTCACCCGGCAGGCCTACGACGGCTACCGGTCGCTCGGCTGCTGCGCGCGCCGCGAGCTCGGCCCAGTAAGAGCCCGGCCACTGCTTGGTGGCATGTTTCGAACCCGGTACCAGAATCATCGGCTCCGTTCGCAACCAGGGATAATCCGTGCGAAGCGAAGCCGCCGGCGCCTCCGGCTGCCGCAGCTCAAGCCCGTCGCCTTCGTCCTTCACACCCCACGGCGACAGGGTGCGCAGATACCTCAACGGGACCGGTTCGAACCGACCGATTTGCACTCGTGTTAACAGGAATATGCTGCGGCGCAGACGGGGGGGAGTGTATCGCAGGACACTCGAGGTGTGCATGGCCTGCGTCAGGGTACGGCTGCGACGGGACCCCTGCAGGTCGGCTGCAAGGTCCCAGTGCTGAGCGGCAATCTCCCGGCAGGCCTTGTAAAAACCGTCGCCGCGCCTCTCCACAGCGATCACTTCATCCACTTCGGGCAGAAGATTTGCTACATCCCTGTATGGTATCGTTGTCAGGAACACCAGCGTTGCATCGGGACAGGCGCGTCGAAGTCCGCGCACAGCCGGGCCTGTGAGCACGATGTCCCCCAGCGAGCTGAGTCGAACGATACCGATACGGGTCGCCATGAGTGTCCCAAAGTAGATCATGACCACGGGCATGAACCGTGCGAACCGCTACACGCCCGGCGCGTCGCCGTCCGACGACCGCGCCTCAATATGAGACATCCAGGCGTGCAAGACAAGACACGGTTCCCTGCCCGATCAACACCGGCAAATTGAGCGAATTTTCGAAGTGATTTGTATCACCGGCGATTGCTCCAAAAGCAGGAGTTGCAGTGAATCGGAGGCAGGAACTTTTGCTAAATCATTTCATTGACTCCTTTTACCAGGTGTGGGAGGCCGCACGGGAGAAGGGTGAAGCTCATCACACTTTTTAGCCTTTTTCGGAATCATTTTAGTATCGTACGGGTGAAACAACGTAAAGGAGCATCATCCGAATTCTCTCTGCATCGAACCGTGACGAACGGAAGATTGCAAAGGTCAACGGATGTTGATAGGTTGAAGAACATGGAACGAAACTCGGTCAAACCCCTGCTCGCAACGCTCGGTCTGGCGTCCCTGCTGACGCTGCTGATGCTGGATGTGGTTTCCTGCACGGAATCACGCCGCGGGGGCTCTCTGACTGAGGTGGTCAAACACGATCTGGAAGAGATTCGCGAGGTTGACACCCTGCGTGTAATCACTCGGAACCATCCGCTGACCTACTACCTCTACCGCGGTATGCGGCGTGGGTTCGAATACGAATTGATTCGGCGATTTGCAGAAGAACAGGGCCTCTATCTGGAGATTGTGATCCCTCCGACCTGGGAGGATATGGTACCGTACCTGCGTACCGGCAAGGGCGATGTGATCGCCTCGAACCTGACCATTACCGAGGAGCGTGCCGGGCAGATTGCCTTTACACGTCCTTATAAGGAGGTTCGGCAGGTGCTGGTGGGTACGAGTGAAAACCCCCCGCCGATGACGCTGTCCGATTTTACCGGCCAGTGGGTTACCGTCCGCAAGGGAACATCGTACGAAGAGAACCTGCGTACGCTGCAGGCGTCGGGATTGCCGGTACGTATCGAGAGTGTGGACGGCAACCTGAAGGGTGTCGATCCTATCGAACGTGTTGCGAGTCGAGAACGACCCCTGACGGTGGTGGACAACACCATCGCCCAATTGGAACAGCATTTTTATCCGGAGCTGGTAATCGGCGCTCCGGTGTCGGAACCTCAGCAGTACGGCTGGGCGGTGCGGAAAAACTCTCCGGAACTCCTGGACGCGTTAAACGAGTTTCTCGACCGTTATTACCGCTCTGCGTTCTTCAATATTCTCAAGAAGCGCTATTTCGAGACCCCGGATCGATTCAAACGGCACCGTAGCGCGGTGTTGGCGACACGTTCCGAAGGGCGGCTGTCTCGTTGGGATACGTTTTTTCAGGCTGCCGGCGATGAAACCGGACTGGATTGGCGACTGCTGGCGGCACTGTCCTATCACGAGTCGCGTTTCGACCCCTCAATGCGCTCATGGGCCGGCGCGATGGGGCTGATGCAGATCATGCCGCTGACCGCACAGATCATGAAGGTCAGCGATCCTTATGATCCCCGGCAGAACATCAACGCCGGTGGACGATACTTCAAGATGCTGTATGACCGGATCGAAGGTGCCGCAACCCCGCATGACCGTTTCGCCTTTGCCCTGGCGGCCTATAACGCCGGCATGACACATCTGAACAACGCCAGGCGCTATGCCGAAGAGCAGGGGTACGATCCCGGTGTGTGGATGGAAGTCAAACAGGTGCTGCCGAAATTCGAAAACCCCGAGGTGTATGAACGCGAGGACCTGAGGTTCTTCCGCGGTCGCATGGTCCGCAAGTACGTCGCGGATGTGATGAACCGCTGGGTTGTCTTCAGCGACATGGTGCCGGAATTTGTGCCGCTCGAAGCGGGCGATACTGTGGCCGAACGGGAGCTGGAGCTGGAACGCCAATGGCTGATGGGAAGCGACGCCTGAACGAGGTATGTTCAACGATACCCCTCGAACGAATGGGAAAGCAACCGGACGGTTGCTTTTTTCATTCGTGCGAACGTGTATATTGGCAAAAGAGAAGCACCGGCGATGGTGCGTGCAATGATCGCACATGATTGACTGACAGGCCTTCCATCACGGGTAAAGAGGACGGGTTCGATGACAGGCAGGGATCGTTTACAGCGGATCACGGGACGGGCGCCGTTTTACATCCTTCTGCTTGTGCTGCTGCTGGCATGGCTGGGAGCTGCGGCGCAAATGCTGGTGTCGGACGGTCGCAACGAGCGTGTGGATGCGGTAGTGCAGGACTGTCTTGGTATTATCTCCTCCGCGCAGAAATGGTATCGATCATCAAGCGTGGTGGGCGGTGCGGATCGCAGCAGCTGGGAGCAATTGAGCTTCAACCGTCTTGGCTATGACGAGAACGTGTTGCCCGACGGCCGCACTCTGATCAACCGTAACGCGCGTTATACCATCCGTGTGCCTGAGAACGGCAGCAGTTTTGACTTGATCGCGGAAGGGCGTGACGGTCTGCTCGTGATCTACCGCGGAATTTCCAACGAGCCGCCCCCGCAACCGGAAATCCACTAACCCGAATATTTCATGAATGAGGAAAGCGATCTAGGGTAAGGACTGGTTTTACAAGAAGATGTTCCCCAGTTTGTCACTTCTTCCCGGCGACGGTTTGGACCTTGAAGTAACAGAGGAAAACTCATGTATTCATTCACCCTTCGCGGGCGGTCCCAGGCACGTCATCTGCTTTGTTCCGAGGGATTCGAGGTATTGCCATACAGCTTCATCCTCCGCGCCTCGCATCTGACGTACTTTGAACTCGTGAAATATCCGGGCTAAGATCCATCTTGAGGGTCGCAACAGACCCCGTTGACGCACGCCGGAACCCGACACAACGTTCCGCCGGGTCACACCTGCCTGCGGCAGGCAAGACCGGACGGAACTATGTGAACAATTCCCTGCAGGACAAAAGACGGTCAACGGAACAACCCCGCCGGTCGGACCGACGGGGTTGATTGCTATCCTGTACCAAGCTGGGTTCGCAAAACGGAGATGATTACTGACCGTCTTCGAAGTACTCCTCTTCCGGCAGCATGATCACGCCGCAGGATTCGCACAGAATGATGTCCTCCATCTTGCGAATCTCGGCCTGACGCTGCGGAGGTACCACGGCGAAGCATGTACCGCAAGCGCCGGCGTAGAGGTGGCTGGCGCCGACACCTTCACGTGCTGCACGAATCCGCTCGTAGTGCGCGAGGATTGGCTTCTTGATGCGAACCGTCAGTTTATCCCGCTCATGCTGCAGCTCCAGCTCTTCCGATTCGGAATCCTGGGTCTTCTCCTGCAGCTCGCTCTTGCGGTCCTTCAGATCTTCTTTCAGCAGCTCGATGCGCTCCTCAACCTGCTTCATCTTGGTATTATGCTCTTCCTCTTCTTCGAGCAAGGCCATCTGGGTGTTTTCCAGCACCTCAACCTGTTTGTCGATCGATTCGATCTCCTGCTGAATGGCATCGTATTCACGGTTGGTGGTGACTGAATACAGTTGCTCCTTGTACTTCTCCTGCTTGACACGCGCCATCTGGATACGGCCGTCGATGCTGCGACGGTCGCTGCCCAGTTCAGCGATGCGTGAACGGAACTGTTCCAGCTCGTTCTCGCGTTCCGTGATTTCTGTTTCAAGACGTCGAATCATCTCAGGCAGATCGCCTTTTTCCTGCTCGATGTCCTTCAACTCCTGATCCACCTGGTGCAGTTCGGCGAGCAT
>WJJA01000008.1 GCA_014729955.1 bacterium | reverse complement strand
ATACCGTTTTTCTCCGGCACAGATTGTGTCCAGGCCGAACTCATCGATTCATTCCCCCTTCCGGCGGTTCCAACTGTGTCATCTGCTTTGTTGCGAAGGATTCGCGGTATTGCACAGCTTCATGCTTCGCGCCTCACATCTGACACAGTTTGAACTCGTGAAATATTCAGGCTTGACCCGGCACAACCTTCATCCCGGGGAGGCTGTTGGTCGTATTACCACAATGCCGAGAGAAACAGGCATCCCCGCCTGCGACAGGCAGCATAAGAAAGAGAGAGAGGTTCCGTCCGCCCCTCCGAACCGACGAAACCTCTCCATCACCACCACTCCAAACAATCAACCGATTCCGATCAAACTCCCGCAGAACGCCTTCTACAGCTCAACCGGCGTCGCCACCGGACGAATCGGTTCCCACTGGTTTGCATCCAGACCCATCTGGTTCACCACCATCACCGCCGGGGGATTGAGACGGATGCGATCCGGACTGTCCGGTCCGATCAATGCTGTCGGGCAGGCGAAGTGTTCGGCGAAGGTCTGGATTGAACGTCCGCCGAAGGTCGCATCTTCGGTCGGGCACGGCAGAACCAGCAGCTGAAACTCACGATGCAGCAGGCAGTGATGCAGCTCGGTCCACTCGTTGTCTTCACACACCCGGAAGCCTGCCTTGAGGTAATGTCCCAACCTCTCATCGTAGCGGAAGCGGATTTCCCGCTCCTTTTCGACCAGGATACGGTCACGTTCCTCTTTGCTCAGCTTGCGTGAATCGGGTACATCCGGATCGTAGGGATCCTCGAGGAAGTCGAAGATGTTGAGCGGCACATTCCGGCGACGTACCAGCTGATACGCAAAGTCAAACGCCCGGTCGCCCACCTCGGAGCGGTGGACACACAGGCCGATGGAATCCAGCACGACAACAGTCATGATACACCTCCATGAAAGGATGAAGTGTCCCCGACCCGCTCGCGCACGTCGCTCGGCAACGCGCTCAAGTGCACGGGGTGGGACGCTTCGTTCAGGTATTGTTCCGAATAGATCGCCCCCACCGGGTTGTGGGCGAGGGCTTTGTCTTTGACGAAAAGAGTGCTGACCGGAGCCCGGCTGTGGGCAGTGAAAACGCAGTCGGCCCCGATGCACAGCCCGACGATCACGTTGAGATCGGTACGGCACTGGTTCAACAGTTGCGCCTGCTTTTGCGGACGACACATCGAGGCACCGTTGCCGTCCGCCGCCCTGCGCTGGTCGGTCACACGTGAGGCCATGCAGCAGACCGGGTGCACGGTGAAAAAACGACGCAGCACATTGGTGAGGATATCCGCCGGCCCCTGCAGTTCATGACAGAATGCGACCCCGATCCGTTTGTAGCCCATCTCCAGGCAGAAGTAGACCAGCTCGGACAGCCGGCAGAGGCGTCGCTCCTCCTCCAGGTGAATGTCATGGGCGACATCGAGCATCGCCCGTTCGACATTCTCACGTGTAAACGTGCGCTGCGGTCCGGTGTCGTCGGCGGTCTCGTTCGACAATCGATCCGTCTCGACCCCGGGTTCAGCCGGCAACTGCGGACACTCACCGCCCCGCCGGCAGATCGGGTCATCGCAGGCGAGACAGTCGATGCCGTCCGCTTGTGCTTTCTCGTCCGTATGCTCGGAACGATCCATCTCCGCCTTAGTTGAGACACCGTTCTGTCGCATCCGTCGGCGCGCTTTCAGCATCGACACATCCACATCGGGACGGATATCGCCGCGCAACAGGCCGTGCAGCACATCTTCCGCTGTACCGGTCACATTCGGGATCACCTCGACCTCGCACGGCCCCAGCGCATCCCGCATCTCCTTCGAAATCCCCCCGCAGATCAACGTGTCAATCTCCTGGTCACGAACCGCGGCGATCAGCGTGATGCTGTCGAGCAGTTCGCACGGTTCGGTACGCCGGGAAGTGATACGCCCCTCCTCGATTGTACCGATCAGCAGCTCGCCTGCCGCCGTGCAGCGGGGGGCGACACGTTCTCCAAACAGGGGTATGGCAAATCGCATGATGGACCTCGCGCTTTGGCCGGTCTTCATGCAAGCGATGTGCCGGGATGGGAAAGAGCGTTGCAACCCTGCGTCGGAGGTATGGATGGTATCGCATGCATGCAGGATTGTATCAGGTCTTGCGACGCGCTGCGCCCTGTGACCTGGCACAGCTTGACGATCGACTCCTTTTTCCATCTGGAGACTCCGCGTACTCCCTTTCCGCCGTCGCAGAACCGTCGCAATGCGACAGATGGTTGCAACGGTTGCGACAGGTTTGTGCTGAGTGAACTTCGCTCGGGCCGGGCAGGGAGCTCCCTCTTCTCGCCGCCTTGCCGGCATGGAACAACTCGGGAACGCTCCATCACGCCGACACCACGAATAGCCGGCTTCATACATCCTCCACCTTCCCCTGCCTGACCCTCCCCAACCGTGGTGTTGCGATACTCGTCGCGCCGCTTCGAGATCCCGGCATCGGGTTTGCAAACAGGCTTGTGCAAACAGAAACAACTCGCTTCACGAACCCTGGAGAGCGACCATGGCTGTGCAAATGCCCGTAACCGTGCCGAGCGGAGACGGCACCGAGATGCCCCCGATGCTTGACCTGCGCGAGAAGCTGCCCTATCACGTGGAGAATCCCACGCCTGAGAACGTGGTTGAGCGCTTCCTCGATGCCTTTGCCGCGGTGCTGGAATACACCGATTACAAGCCGTTGCTCGATTCGTATTGCCGCACTACAAACAAGTGTAACAGATGTTCGGTCACCTGTCCGGTTTATCGCGTAACCGGCGATCCGCGTGATATTCCCTGCTACAAAACCACCCTGCTGCTGGAGACCTACAAGCGCTACTTCACCTTCGGCGGGATGGCGAGGTCACGGTTCACCCAAAACGGCTTCGAACTGACCTCGGAGCTGATCCGGGAAATGGCCGACGTGTTCTACCGTTGCACCGCCTGTCGCAGGTGCACACTGGAATGCCCGATGGGAATGGACCACGGCCTGATCACACGCCTGGGCCGTTACATCCTCAGCCTCGTCGGCATCTCGTCCAAGGCGCTGCAGGTGTCAGTGCGTGAGCAACTGGAAGGCGAAACCCACAACACCTCCAAGATTCCCAAGCCGGCGTTGCTGTCGAACATCGAGTTCCTGCAGGACGAGTTCGAGGAGATGTTTGATGTCAAGCTCGAGGTTCCGCTGGACAGGGAAGACCGTGACTACGTCTTCTTCTGCGCGGTGTCGGACTACCTGATGGAACCGGACACCCTGATGGGCAACATGGCGGTGCTGTACGCCGCCGGCGACTGGGACCGCTGGACCATCGGCACACATAACTACGACGGCATTAATTACGGCCTCTTCTACAGCGACTGGCACCTCGAACGGATTATCCGGCAGCTGGTCTCCGAGGTGACACGTCTCAAGGGGCGAAACATCCTGGTCGGCGAATGCGGACATGCGAGCCGCTCAGCTCATGACTTCGTGCCGGTTTTCGGCGGGCGTGAGGCTTACCCGGTGGTGAGCTTCCTGGAATACACCCTCGACTGTGTGCGCAAGGGAAAGATCACTTTGAACCCGGACATCATCGAGGAGACGGTTACCTATCACGATCCCTGCAATATCGCGCGCGGGGGCTGGATTGTCGATCAGCCGCGCGAAATCCTGAAGTCCTTCGTGCGCAACTACAGGGAAATGACCCCTGGCGGCCGTTTGAACTACTGCTGCGGCGGCGGGGGCGGGCTGGTTTCCATCGACGAAATCCATGAGTTTCGCATGGAAATCGGCGGGAAGGTAAAAGCCGATCAGATGATGCGTACCGGAGCGGATATCGTGATCGCGCCGTGCGCGAACTGCAAGAAGCAGTTGAAGGAACTGGTCGAGTATTACGAGATCCCGACGAAGGTGATGGGTCTGCACGACCTGATCCTGAAGGCGATCGAAATTCCGGGTGCCAAGCCCGCCGAAGAGCGCAAGGAAGAAGCCGCCCTGTTCGAGATGTAAGACGGTGCCGGCGACGCACAACTGCCCACGTGTTGGGTCAGGTCTTGCGGCGCAAAGCGACGTGTGACCTGGCACCTGTGAACCGCCTGTGCGAGCAGGATGAAAAACAAACAACGATCTCATCCCCGAAAAGGAGGGGTACATACACATGCAAGCCTGGATCGATATCCTCATGGGACCGGTGTTCGTCCTCACCTTCCTGATCATGGTGCTGGGCCTGGGACGTCACCTGGTGCTGCAACTGGACACGTTGCTGCGAAGAAAGGGCGACCGTCTGCGCTACATGCCCTGGAAGAAGATGGCGCGTGAAACCGTAAGCTGGATGGTGCCGGTACGTCACCTGACAACCGGCAATGTGCTCTTTTCCAATTCATCATTCCTGTTCCATATCGGCGCAATCGTGGTGCCGTTGTTTCTCGCGGATCATATCGCCCTGTGGGAGAAGGTGACAGGGTGGAACCTGCCCGTACTGGGGCCTGTCGTCGCCGATGTCCTGACCGTGCTGACCATTTTCACGCTTCTCGTGCTGCTCGCCTACCGGAGCTTCTTTCGGAAGATGCGTGTGATCAGCCGTCCCAGCGACTACAGCATCCTGCTGCTGGTCCTGGCGCCGTTCCTGACCGGGTTTCTCGCGGCACATCCTTCGATGAATCCATTGCGTTGGGAGGCGATGTTCATGCTGCATCTGCTCAGCGCGGAACTGCTGTTCGTGCTGGTACCGTTCACCAAGATGTCGCACATCGTGCTGATCTTCTTCGACCGCATATCCGAGATGCACTGGCAGTTGAAGCCCGGTGCGGGTGACCGTGTCGCGAACGCCCTGTACGGGAAGGAGGCGAAGGTATGAGTGTCGGACTGCTTGTGGATGTGACTCGTTGCACGGGTTGCGAACGGTGTGTGGACGCCTGCGTACAGCAGAACCGTCTCGATCCGGCGAAAGCGGACCAGGACCGTGCGACTCTCCCCGACGGCCTTTCCGCCAACCGCCTGACCACCGTGCAGCCGCTGGGCAGCGATCATTTCGCGAAAAAAGCCTGCATGCACTGCCTGGAACCGAGTTGTGTGAGCGCCTGTCTCGTCGGCGGATTGACAAAACGGTCCGACGGTGCGGTCGTCTACGATCCGGACAAGTGCATCGGCTGCCGCTACTGCATGCTGGCGTGCCCTTTTGAAATCCCGCGCTACCAATGGGACCGTACCGTGCCCTTTATGGCGAAATGCGAGCTGTGCGAAGAGAAAACGGCCGAGGGAGGTGAGCCGGCCTGCGTGGAAGCGTGCGAAGAGGGGGTGTTGAAATGGGGGCAGCGTGATGATCTGCTTGCCGAAGCGCGCCGACGCCTGCAGAATTACCCGAATCTGTACGTGCAACGCATCTGGGGTGAACATGAATTCGGCGGCACCTCGGTGCTGTACATCTCCGATGTCGACCTCGAGGAACTGGGCTGGCCGGCGTCGGAGACCGAATCGATCCCGCACATGACCGAGCCGGTTCTGATGGCTACTCCGGCGATCGGCGGGTCGGTGCTGGCGGGTGTCGCCGGGGTGAACTGGATCATTCGTCGTCGCATGAAACTGCGCGGCGAAGAGTCACACGCCGAGGGAGGTGAACAATGAACCCGACGGACCGTACGAGACGTGTGAAAGACATCCTTTGGGCGTTGGCTTTCCCGGGCGCGGTCGCGATGGTGTTCCGGTTCGCCTTCGGGTTGGGTGCGACCACGAACCTCACCGACGGCGTCCCCTGGGGCTTGTGGAAGATCTTCAACATGGTGGCGGGCGCTGCGCTGGCGACCAGCGGCTTCACCGTCGGTTTCCTGGGTCATGTGCTGCACCTGAAACGGTTCCGGCCGCTGGTGAAACCGGCGATCGTGGTTGCGTTCCTGGGGTATGGATCGTCCCTCTTCGCGCTGCTGTTCGATATCGGACTGCCATGGCGTTTCTGGCACCCCTTCGTCTACTGGAACCATCACTCCTTCCTGTTCGAGGTGTTCTGGTGTGTATCGTTCTATTTCCTGATCACCTTCCTGGAACTGAGCCCGACGCTGCTGGAACGGCTGGGCCTGGAAAAACTGCGCGGCACCCTGCACAAGGCGGGCGGTGTATTCGTGATCATCGGGATCACGCTTTCTTCATTGCATCACACCTCGCTCGGGTCGTTGTTCCTGGTGACCCCGCAACGACTGCACGAGCTGTGGTTCAGCCCGATCGTGTCGCTGCTGTTCATCGTCTCGGCAATCGGCGGCGGCATGATGGTGCTTCTGCTCGCCAAGGTGCTCTATGCACGGTGGTATGATCCGGACAAATTGTTCTATCCAAGGACAGCGTCCGGCGAATTGTGCGAAACCTGCGTGAACCCGGACGAGAACGGCAAGGGTCTGCCGGAGCCGCCCCATCGGCCGCAGATCCGTGCGCTCGCGACAGCGTCCGCGATGGTTCTGGGTGTCTACTTCCTGCTGAAGCTGGGCGACCTGCTGCTTCGACCCGACGCCTGGTCGGCGCTTCTTGCCGGCACATGGGAGAGTTGGCTTTACGGCGTGGAACTGCTGCTCGGTGTCGCATTGCCGGTGGTGCTCGTATCGATCAAGCGAGTGCGATACTCGACCGGCGGCCTGACCACCGCGGCGGTGTTCGCAGCAGGCGGACTGGCATTGAACCGTATGAATGTCGGCATCTTCGGCTACTTCCGCGGCGCGGAGGAGGTCTATTTCCCTTCAGGGCTGGAGTGGGCGATTACCGTCGGTGTGCTCGCGATGGCAGGGCTGGCGTGGTTTTTCCTCGTGGAGAACTTCACGGTCTTCGATGAGCGCTGGAAGGTGCGTGCCAGTGCTTCACCGCGCCTGTTGTCGTCCTTCGACCGGTTGACCTATCTCTGGAACCACCGTCTGCTGAACGGTATGGAGCGGATCACCCTGATCGGCCTGGTCGTGGTACCGGTCGCCTGGATCCTGCTCTACAGCCCCTACTACAGGGACAAGGGCGAGGAGGTGTTCCCGCCGCTGGCGCGTGACGTGGAACGCGACACGCTTCTCCTCGACGGCAATCGATTCAACATGGCGACCACCTTTGCACACGCAGCTCATCAGCAGCGGCTGGGCGGACGCGAGTCCTGCAGTGAATGTCACCACCTGACCCTGCCGGCGGACCAGGCGACACCGTGCAACCAGTGCCATACCCGTATGGAAGGCCGCACGGCTATCTTCGACCATGCCCGGCATGCGGAGCATGTTGCCCGAGACAAACGATTGACCGGCCTTGTGCCCGCCAACCTGAGCTGCACCGAGTGTCACGGCGAAGACGCAGCGAAGGCACGTTCCACCGCAAAGGGCTGTTTGAAGTGTCACGAGGAGGACATGCACCCCGTTGATCCGCCCGCCGCACGCCTGGCCCTGGAGCAGGCGTCCGGTTATCGTTCCGCCATGCACGGCACCTGCATCCCCTGCCACAAGCAAAAGGCGGTCGAGGTGGACAATCCGCACCTCGGAGACTGTGCGACCTGCCATCCCGGGCGCACGGCACCGGGCGAGGACCTGGTTCGCGCAGTAGTCGTCAACTCCGAAGACCTGGCAGCCGTGCATTGACAGCGCTGTACCTGGTCAAAACCCCGGAAGCAGAACGCCCGGCGCCTTTCGGCGCCGGGCCATCGTCTGATTGGAAGGGAGGGGGACGGAATTATTGATGATCCGGAAAGTGCGGTGCGGGCATGAGCATGGACGATGCAGGGAAGCCGCCCTGCCGGGTCACCTCGTCAGTCCCATTCTCGAGATAGATGACGTCTGTACCATCGCCCATCACCGCGTCGAGGTCGTTGTCGCCGTCCATGTTGACCAGGTCGTAGAAGTCCCCAAGATCTGCTACTGTAACCTCGAGCGCATCCCACGTGTACACACCGGTACCGTCGTTCAGACCCCAGACCCATGTTTGGTTGCCGCGTCCGTATGCGGTGAAGTCCATGTCTCCATCGTTGTCGATGTCGGCAAACTTCCGGCGTGCGCCGTTCGGCGTGGTCGGCATGTTGAACGCTGCTTCAGTCCAGGTGGTGTCGGTATTGACGATCCAGTTGAACTGGTCTGTACCGATCAGGGAATAAGAGATGTCCAGGTCTGAGTCGTTGTCGTAGTCCACCAGGTCGAGGAAGACCGGCCAGTCGACGTAAGAACCGATCTCGATCTGGTTCCAGAACCCGCCCTGGAAGTCCCAGAGGGCAATCTCGTTGAATTCCTCGTCGACGGTCACGATTTCAATCTCAGCATCGGCGTCCAGGTTGCCGGCTTTCAGGTCGGTGAACCATTCGCTTGTGAAGGGACGGTCCCCGAGGATCTCGAGGGTTCCGTCGTTCCAGCCGACACCGACATACTTGAAGTTGCCTTCTTCCCAGGTTACGACGAGGTCCTGCCGGTTGTCGCCGTCCATGTCGATCACGTCGAAGTCACGTGCAAAGGGCAGGTCCGGGAAGAGGGTCTGCTTGCTCCAGGTGCCGCCGTTGTTCTGGTAGTAAGCGATGTTGGCAAACGCCCAGCGTCCGGCGATGATGTCTACATCCCCGTCACCGTCCCAGTCGACATAGACATGCGAACCGGCATAGGCGCCGTCAGGGTCAATCGTGGTCTGATCCCAGGTGCCGCCGTTGTTGGACCAGTACTGGATACCGTCGCTCAGGCTGGTAACGATCAGGTCCGTGTCGCCGTCCAGGTCGAAATCTTCGCCGTGCACACTGTTGATCGTGGTGCCGGCAGACCCCAGATCCATACGGTTCCAGGCATCGTTGGTCGGATTGGTGCCGCCGGTATCCGCCGTTGCGACAAAGTAGTCAAACACTTCCCATCGGTTTTCCACGCCGCCGGACATGATTACTTCACGGATCATGCCGATCCCGGGCTTGTAGGTTCGCTCGAGATATTCACCTCCGCCGACATCGTAACGATAGATATAGCAACCCGCGAACTGACCGGCCGGCACCGTCACACTCGCCGTGGTGCTGGTGATTTCAAAGATGCCGTGGGACCCGGTTGATGCCGGATAGGCATACCGTTCGTAGTCGCTTTCGTTGCCGGTAACCTCCTGGGCCATGACGTATCCGCCGCCGGCGTTGCGCCCGAAAAACTCACCGTTCGGGGAGCTGATCCGGTACCATGTTTCATCGTTGAACTGAACTTCACTCGCCACCGAGAGTGTGCTTTCGCCGACAAACTGCGGGGTGCCCCCCTCCGGCGTCTGGTATGTTTCACCGCTCCAGTAGTTGCCGACAGCCAGCGGCATCAGCACATCTTCGGACAGGGTGAGCGTGTGAGAGGATGAAGCATCTTCTTCCAGGTAGAGCGGGCCGATGGACCCGGCCAGGTTCAGCCCCTCCACGTTCAGACGTATCGTCAACATGAACGGCTTTTCCACCGGCACTTCGATCGGCCGCAGCACCGTGTTGTCCACGATGATGATCTCGTCCTCATACCCGTCGAAATCGTAGCCGGCTTCCATTTCCACCGGTTCGACGGTCACGGTGCCGGTATGATCGCCTTCCAGGGCGGCAATGTTGCGGCTTTTATCGCTGACACGAATATCCAGGTCAAGGCTCGTGGAATACACATGCGGGCGAATCACATCGTCCTTCTGACAGGCGTTGAAAGCAATCAACGCGACCAGCAGCAGCGCACCCGACGACCACCGTTGCAGCATGTTTTTCTTGCGAAACATGAGACCTTCTCCTTCTATCGATTCACGCAGGCTAGCGT
>WJJA01000450.1 GCA_014729955.1 bacterium | reverse complement strand
CTTCAAATCCCTTGGGTGAAGATTTGAGCTTCTCCACACGTTCCCACGCATGCTTCGCACGCTTTTGGTCGAGTGTCTGTTGCATGATTACTTCCCTCCGCCGTTGTACCCCAACTTGACGGCGCAGATGCCCTTGCCGATGGTCTCATCCCCACCAATCTGCAGGACATCCGGCAGATTGCCCAGAGACTGGATAATTTCATCCGCGGACATCTTGTAATCGGCTTTCCGGCTTCCGGTGGTCATCACGAGGGAGTAGAACAGCACCTCCGACGGCAGGAACTCCTGGTAGAAGAGGGCACCGTCGCAACAGTCTTCCGTTCGTAATCCAGGCCGATACGCGCGACGACTTCCGTACCGTAGCGGGCATAATGATCGAAAGCGTCGTCGTTCAGCACGACCATATGGGTTTTGAAACGATCCGCCGTGGCTTCGTCATGGATGGCGTGAGCCGCGATCCACTTTGCAATCGTTTCCTGCCCGCCGGTTCGTTCGTACTCAAACTCCTCCAGCACGACATGCCTTCCGGCCACGACAAGGGGCGATCCCTGGGAGGTCAAGGCCTTCCCTTCATCGACATGGGGAATGTCCCATTCGGTGCTGATGCCGCATAGTTCAAGGTCACGCTTGTAGCGTTGCAGGGATCCCGGGCAGGTGACCCAGGCAAACACACCCTTGAGCGACCGTACCGGGAACGCCAGCAGCCGGGCATCGGTGACGGACAAAGCACCGGAATGAAGATTGGAATCTCCCGAAGGTGGTCCAAAGATGGTGACGACCTGTTTGTGCTCATCGGCCTTCTTCAGATCACCCTCGTTGACCTGTTGACGGTAGGCGTCGCGCAGCACACCCTTCAATGATGAGCCGGGGATATTCGGCCAACGTGAATGCTTTTCCCGCGAAACCGGGAGATCCACGGTACCCAGGGCGGTACCGGTTCCGGGGTGCATGCCGGTCAACGCATGCAGATAGAGAACAGCTTTGGCATCATGCATAGTCCCATACTCCTCTAAGTACAAGGCCCCAACCTTCGCGCAGATTGTCAGGGGTATTGGAAAACGTTTCCAGGTTTGCGCCTGTGTCGTTGTCGAAGAAATACACGCTGCCCGCCGGGACAGTGAACCGTGTCGGTTTCGGTCCGCCTTTGGCCAGGTCCCAGCCGGATACGGCGCCATGCCCGGGCACGGATGCGGCCAGCAGGGATGCGCCCTGCGGTGGTGCATCGGGTTGCCATCCTTGTGAGAATCGGCCCGGCGTGGTCAGCACGTAAGCGCTTCGTTTGCTGCCGTCCACCGCAACGGCCGGCCAACGCACCGGCTCTGCCGGTTGAACCCTGACTCGTCGACCTTCACCACCCCAGTGCAGGATGGTATCATCCTGAAAGAGAGTGCTGCTGCCGAGGGTTTCGGGAAGATCGATTTCCGCGTAGAAGCCCATACCCTTCTTCATGGCTAACATCGAGACGGAATAGATCAATCCCTCCTCTACCGAATGGGTGGCCGCGTTTATGCCGATGCCGGTACGACTGTCGTACCCGTAAAGGGAAGACGCTTCATGAAGGTTCTTTTTCGCCGGCGTTTCACCCCGGAGGAAGGTTTCCATGCCTTCCAGGTCGACAAAACCTTCAACCGCTTTGCCAAGGTCTTGCCTGCGAATCCAGAGCGGAACCCGCTCGTCTTCCATCAGCCTCCACCCCGGGGGCAGTTCGCCGGGACGCATCGGGGCATAGCGGAACATGGCTTCGGGTTCAGGTTTGTCGTCCCACATCAGGATGACCGGCGCTTTCAGAAACACCTTCGGCTGCGGAGAACCGTTGGGCGCGCTTGCCGGCCAGGGGCCACGATAGCGAATGTCGGCATAGCCTTCATCCAGACCGCATTCATTCAGGGCAAGCGCCATGTCACCACCGGCATTCTGGAAGGCATCGCGCCATTGCATGAAGTCCTCCAACCCCGCCTGACGCAGCAGATGGGTGGTCAACGCACCGGTTAACGTTTGCGGTTGCGGTAGATCGCCACGAGCATTGCCGGCCTGGGTAAAGGGACGACCATCCCGGAAGAACAGCGTGTCAAGGGGTTCGAGGAAGAGGCCGATACGTTTCATCGTGCTGCTCTGTGTCATTATCGATCCCTCCCTCGTGCGAGGAACGACGCTGACTGTACCAGGGTGACGAAAGAGCTCATCACTGGATCCAGATTGTCCTCATCCGAGCTTTCATCGGGCTTGATTTTTCTGGAACTCATGACATCTTTGTAGTTCGACAGGGCTTGCATGACCTGGTCGGGTTTAGGACCATCGCGCAGGGAATCATGCGCACGCCCCAGCAGCCGACGTGCCTCCGACTCGAACATCTCCCAGGAACCGGACAGGGCAGGGAGTTCCCGACGCAGGGTGTAGCTCCAGCGATCCGAGAATGCTGCTTTGCCATTCTCACCGGGCAGAAACGCTGCAACCCAGCCATTGAATGTTCCCGCAAAATCCCAGGGCATAACTGTGCCTGCGTGTTCGCCTGACCGTTTGCAGATTTGCAGGGCAAGGGCATTACGACCAGCGTTTTTGGCTCGCTTCTCCGCTGCACGCGCCTGCTGCAGGGCAAAGCGCAAGTCCTCCTTGTAATGCACCACCGCGATGCCGGCAGACGTGGAGGCTTTTGTGCCCATCATCAGTAGATCGCGGCCCTCGAAACGGTAGTACCCTTCCGGCGCACCGTTGTTGACGGTAAGATCCCCCCGGAAAGCATGGTTCAGCTCTTGCGCACATTCGACTGCGTGCTTTGTCGGTAGCAGTGCCAGCACGTCGTCACCACCCGCATACACCAATTCA
The DNA here is from genome assembly GCA_014729955.1 of bacterium. Classification (GTDB taxonomy): domain Bacteria; phylum Electryoneota; class Electryoneia; order Electryoneales; family Electryoneaceae; genus WJJA01. The sequence goes on along the minus strand of WJJA01000450.1, from coordinate 2,005 downwards.
CCCTTGTGCTTCTTCACAATCGACGGTGCGACGAAGAGGCTGAAGTTGGTCAGCGCTTCGCTGATGGCAGCATGCAGGGCAGGACCAACAGGACGCCTGGCTTTGAGTCCATCTTCGGTTCCCGGTAGACCCTCGAGATACTTCTTCATGTCCGGATGCAGAATCTCGCCGACGTTCGGGGAATTCTTGCCTTGAAGCCAGTGCCCCATACGGTCGCCGTCGAGCATCAGGACGGACAGGTAAGCGGGGGGCTTGCCGTGTTCTTGACGAGCGTCTTTGATCATTTTCCACAAGTCGTCGGGAATCCGTTCCTCGTCCTCGCCTTTTGGCTGTTGTTCAGTCCAGAACAACCACTGTCCGCTCCAGGTTCCTTCATCACGCCACCAGTTATCCGGATTGATCCTGGCATTCTCCAGCCAGTCAGCAGCGGCGACCGTGGCGGTATCAGGATACCGGAATGTCTTGTTGTTGTTCAGCTCCCTGTCGAAGAACGCAGGCCAGGCAAAGCGTTTCGTGAGGGCCGGCGCACTGAATCGCTCACGGGCACGGATATGGACGCCGTGCAAGCCTTTCCCCTCAGCCGTTTCCCAGAACTTCCTTGAATCTTCGAGTTCATCCGGCCCCATCTGTTCAAACGATCCGAACAGGGAACACTTCGGCGGGACATCGCCTTCCCGGTTGTCCAGCACCGGCACATGACGCACAGCCCGGCGTGCCGCCTGCACACGACCGGCCAGGTCCACCATCGCCTGCCATCGACCCACTTTTACCGGATCGGTTTCCGGTTGCATCGCATACTTGGGACGTTCTTTCGGGGGGATCGCCACGGCCAGGTCACGGACCGCCTGTGCTTCCTTGAAGACCGACCCGAACTCATCGCCGCCGATCCAGCGGGCAATTTCATCCTCTTCGCAGTCACGAATCCCAACTACAGTGGATACCATATCGAAGTACTGACCGACCTGGTTGTCCCAACGGTCGTCCCAGCCGGGATATCCTTGCAGAAATTCCCACTTACTGTTCAGCTTCGAACGAACTGACCCGGACAGCTTTTCCCATGCCTCACGCGCGGCCTGTTCGCACCGTACCGCGAATTCCTTTGCGGTCGCACCCTCTATACCCCAGGGCACCACTGCGAGGAAACGATTCGGCAGTGACGGCATCCGCAATTCGTTCTGCTTGAGGTTCAGTTTTGCCGAGTCGATACGGAATTCTTCCTGCATCCACTGATCCAGCAAGGGAACACCGCGCAAATTGGGGAACAGGATGACGGTCGGCCCCAGGTCACGCACTACTTCCAGCATGGCCTGAAAGGTCAGCCACGCAAGGATGTAACTGCCGGACCAGAGGTCACGCAGGCTGCGGGCACTTGCAATGAATCCCTGCACCGGGCTGATCTGGAAGGAGAGGAAGGCACCGTCTTCTCCATCGGCAAGTGCTGCACGTAACCCGGCGGTGATATCCAGGTGGTGCCAGATGCTCGCATCCGGGCTGCGCGTATCCGCAGGCATGCGGTTTCCGGCCGGAACCTTATCGGTTAGCCTGTCACGCAGGAATCGCCATATCAGGAAGAAGCGAGTACGAGCGTCAGCGTTTTCCGGCACGATCCCCTGGAGAGTTTCAAGAACGGCCTGCTCAAAGGCTGCATCCTCTGGTACCAAAACATGATCCGTCACACCCGAGAGTGGATGCTTGACAAGCACCGTGCCGTCCGTCGCTTTCCCGACCGCACGCTCACCCCTGCCACCGGCGGAAGGCATGGGAAACCGTTCGGCGATGGAAGCCAGGATATCCTCGGTCTTTGAGTCGGAATGAATGCGACCGGAATCGACCGGCATCCCCAGGGCCTTCGAGGCGTAGCGTGCTGCACGGTTTTCATGCCCCTGTATCCCGGCAGCCTTATCCGGCGGGTCATGCAGGTAAGCAAGAAGCAGTTGTTCCCAATCGGTTGGCATCAGTTGTCCTTCTATTAATTGTTGAAGAGAACAAATAGATATTCAGATCT
>WJJA01000449.1 GCA_014729955.1 bacterium | reverse complement strand
GCTCGGGCTGGTCGGCCGTTCGGCAGCAATGCAACGTCTGAAGGCGGACATCCTGAAGCTGCATAATACCAACACGACCGTGCTTATTACCGGCGAAAGCGGAACCGGCAAGGAACGGATCGCCGAAGCGCTGCAGCAAACCGGACCACGCCGCAACAAACCGTTCCTGAAACTGAACTGCACGGCACTGAACGACGAACTGCTGGCGAGCGAACTCTTCGGGCATGCGAAAGGGGCGTTTACCGGCGCCGTCAGAGATCGACCCGGTTTGTTCGAAGCTGCCGACGGCGGCACCTTGTTCCTCGATGAGATCGGCGACATCACTCCCCGCATGCAGGCGAGCCTGTTGCGTGTTTTGCAGGAAGGTGAGTTCCAGCGTGTCGGCGAAACACGTACCCGTCGTAGCGATGTCCGTGTGATCGCTGCGACGAATCGAGATCTGAAAGCCGCCGTGCAGGAAGGACGATTTCGTGAGGATCTGTTCTACCGGCTGAATGTGATGCAACTGCATGCACTTCCGCTACGCGAGAGACGAGATGACATTCTCCCCCTGGCACGACATTTCCTCGAACAGCTCGCTGAAAGCCGGGTGGAGCAGGCCCCGGCGATGGAAGCAGATGCGATAGAAGTTCTGCAGGCGTATTCCTGGCCTGGGAATGCGCGTGAACTTCGCAATGTTCTCGAACGCGCTCTTGTACATTGTCAGGGAGAGCGAATCACGGCGGGTTGCCTGCCGGATGAACTGTTCGATGCCGGCATGTCTGTCGGGGATGAACAGAACGGCTCGAGTCGCGAGTTGAGCGGTGAGCTTACCCCGGAGCTTTTGCGTAAACGTCTCGAGGCTTACGGCTGGGTTGTGGCTCGCACTGCGAAATCGCTCGGCTTTTCCCGCCAGTACCTCCACAAGAAAATGAAACAATGGGGAATCCACCGTCCTGAAGGCGACACTTGAGGCGACACTCTGTCAATTCCAAAGCGTCACCGAGGTTGAATTGCGGACGGCTTGATCTCATCTTTAGTGTTTGTTACTAATTGATATAGATCTATCTTTCCTTTCCGGCACACCCTTTGTTTTATCCCTCCATGACGAACCAACCGCTTCGCATGGAGGCAATCATGAACGCGCAAACGATTTCATTCCCGTCCGAGTTGAACCGAGGCTGGTCCGACATTCTGGACCGCGAGATGCTGATCATCTTCGGTACCGTATTTCTGTTCATCTTCGGTTTCACCTTTTACATGCAGAGCCTTCCCCCTCGTGAAATGACGGCCGAGGAGATGCAAAGGCTTCTTTCCACGATTTACCAGGCTGAACCGGTGCCGGTTGAGCAACGGGTGAAGACTCCACCTTCGGAGCAACGTCGAGAAACACGTGTCGTTGCCCCGGATGAAGCGCCGCCGACCGTAGCAGAACGGAATGAAGCGAGGCAGGAACGCCATGAGTCGGTAGAAAGTCGCCGGGCGTCCATGATGCGAGCTGCACAAAGCGTTGGGATTTTCAACCAGGCGGGTGGGGTGCCAAGCGGCAACCGACGGGGCGTAAGCGGCACCACGCTGGAAGGTGGTGGGCTGACCGGCGTGGAGGCCTCCGCGCTGTCCGGCGTCGCACGAACCACCCAGGTCGCTCGTGTGAAAAAGGCGCGCGCGGGTGGTGCGATCCTGGAAGGAGCCGGCGGGATTTCGATTTCCGAGATGTCGGTAGAAGACATCGACCTGCTGCTCGCTGAATCCGATGTTCAAACTGAAGCCTTGCCTTCTATCACCGTTGAAACACCCACGACCGGTGCGCGCGATCCGGAATCTGTGATGTCCGTGGTCTCGCAACATGAACGCGCCCTGCGACACTGCTACAACACCCAGAAAAAGAAAGACCCCAACCTGCGCGGCCGTGTGACTGTGCGGTACATGATCCTTGCCGACGGTACCGTGCGCAATGTCCAAACCGTCAACACAAGCTGGTCCAACACGAGACTGGGACGGTCGGTGGAAGACTGCATCCGACGCCGTGTCGCCCGCTGGGGGTTTCCTCAAGCGGATGCCGATCTCACGGTCGAATTCAACCTGCTGCTGGTTTGAGTCGGACATGGCGCAGAAATGTCGAGAACTTGCGCGCAAACAGTCTCTTGTCCACCGGAAGCTGACAGTAGTGGACCACTATACGAGTAAAGCGGGCGTCTCTGCCCGCCGGCGAAGAACACCTTCATCGATTTCATACAAGGAGACGTATCATGACACGCACACGCACCTTCCCCTTCGCGGCGACGTTGATCACGCTGCTGGTTCTGACGACGGCCTTCTTCTTCCTCGTCGGTTGCACAGCGACCAAGCAGGCACGGGATATCAGCGACACATCCGGCGCTGTGGACGAGGCGTCCGATGAAGAGCCTGTGTCGTCACAGGAAGAAGCCCCCGATCCGCCACCGATAACACCGGACCGTCTCGTGCAGGTCGAGCACGACGCTGAAATGGAAGTAGCCGATACGGATCTGAACGTTCAGCAACCGGTCCATGGTGGACGGAAGGCAAAACAATCTGAGCGGAAAGCGAACGAAGACCAGGCCGCCTTGAGGAAGATGTTCGGAACGGGAGGGGTGATTCCGGATCGGTTTGGATCCGGTGCAAGCGGAAACGTTCACAGCGGCAGTGCAAATGGTGTGTACTTGCAGCCGGAGGTATTGAGCGGAGGCGCGGCACCGGGTGCGACAGTGCCGGTTCACCCTTCCGACCCCTGCCCCGTGAGCTGGAATACCGAGGAGTATAAGCGAATCTATGAGAACCCGTTTCGAACTACGGTCGAACACCCGCTATCAACTTTTTCTATCGATGTGGACATCGCTTCCTATACCAATGTGCGCCGCTTCATTCGCGGCGGGCAGCTTCCGCCTCCTGATGCGGTGCGCATCGAAGAGATGGTGAACTACTTCCACTACGCCTACCCCGTGCCGGAAGAAGAGCAACCATTCGCGCTGTACACTGAAATGGGAGCGTGCCCCTGGAACGAGGAACACCACCTGCTGCATGTCGGTCTGCAGGGGCGCGTGGAAGAGCTTGAGAATCTGCCCCCGTCGAACCTTGTTTTCCTGCTCGATGTGTCCGGGTCGATGTCGGATGATATTCAGCTGGTCAAAGCAGCATTTCGGATGCTGACGAACCGTCTGCGTGCGAGAGACCGTGTCGCAATCGTGGTCTACGCCGGCAGCTCGGGCCTGGTGCTGCCGCCGACCCCCGGCGACGACCGTGACACCATCCTCGCGGCCTTGAGCGCCCTGCAGGCAGGCGGTTCCACCGCCGGTGGCGCGGGGATTCAATTGGCATACAAAACCGCGATGCAGCACTTCCATCCGGAAGGCAACAACCGCGTCATCCTCGCTACTGACGGCGACTTTAACGTCGGCGTGTCGAGCGAAGGTGAATTGGTGCGCATCGTCGAAGAGAAGCGTGAGGGCGGCATCTTCCTGAGTGTGCTCGGTTTCGGGACGGGCAATTACAAGGACAGCAAGATGGAAATGCTCGCAGACAAGGGCAACGGCAACTACGCCTACATCGCCGATGTGCAGGATGCCAAACGGGTCATGGTCGAAGAGATGGCCGGCACGCTCTATGCCATCGCCAAGGATGTCAAGCTGCAGATCGAGTTCAACCCGGCCCGTGTTCAAAGCTACCGTTTGATCGGGTATGAAAACCGTATGCTGGATAAAGAAGACTTCACCGACGATAAAAAGGATGCCGGCGAGATCGGACTGGGGCACACTGTGACCGCGCTGTATGAAATCGTCCCGACAACGGGAGGAGTGCAGACCGGTGAAAAGTTGCGCTACAGTCGTCGTGAAGTCAAAACCGACCCGGCCCATCTCGATGAATGGGCGATCGTGAAGTTTCGCTACAAGCAACCCGACGAAGACACCTCGCGCCCCGGCGAACGTGTGATAACGGACCAACCGAATCAATGGATACAAACCTCAGACGACTTCCGCTTCTCCGCGGCCGTGGCGGCGTTCGGCATGCTGTTGCGTGAATCGGACCACAAGGGCGATGTCAGGTTCGAGGATGTTCTCTCTTGGGCACGTGCCTGCAGCGTCGGTCCCCACGCCGGCGAACGACAGGAATTTATCGATCTGGCCGACGCCGCTCTCCTGTTGAAGTGAAAGGGCGGTTGATGGTTTGCGTCCGTCGTCGTGACAGAGTTCTGGCTGAAAGAATCCATTTGGGTGTCGGGTCACATCCTGCAGACGCGGGCCATGACCCGACACAACGTATAACAACGCTCCCACAACATTCCGGCAGGTCTTGCGCACGATTGTATCGTGTGTGTGACCTGATAGCTGCTCGGGTTTTCCGGGTGTGCTTCAGCACCAGCCCGAATATTTCACGAGTTCAAACTGCGTCAGATGTGAGGCGCGAAGGATGAGGCTGCAATACCGCGAATCCTTCGCAACAAAGCAGATGACGCAGATGGGACCGCCCGAAGGGGGAATGAATAGATGAATTCGCCTTGAAAACATTCTGTACCGAAGCAAAACCATATAGCGCCACACTATCTTTTTGTTAATATAGAATTTAGAAAAGAATATTTTCTTCATTCATGAAATATTCGGGCTAGCCCGGATATTTCACGAGTTCAAACTGCGTCAGATGTGAGGCGCGAAGAATGAAG
>WJJA01000448.1 GCA_014729955.1 bacterium | reverse complement strand
CACGTCCTGTTCCGCAAAGGAAAACCGGGCTGCCGGCGAAGACTGCAATCCGGACGGGGACGTCTCTTTGTCAAAAGGCTTTCCTGCCCGTAACGTTTGCCGGCATCTTACTCTTCGCCGGTGTCCACATCGAATTTCTCCAGCATACGGTAGAGCGTGGCGCGGCCGATCTCGAGTCGTTTCGCGGTCAGCGAAACGTTGCCGTCGCACGCCTTGTACGCTTCGTGCACCGCCCAGGCCTTGATGGTTTCCAGGGACGGCACATCGTCCGGGGAACGGAACCGTAGCGAACCCGGGGAATCGACATCCCCCCCGGCCGTTGAAACCGCATCGTCCGCGGGCAACGGTTCAAGTTCCTCCAACTCCTCCAGTTCGTCTTCCGGCAGCTCGCCGCGAATGCCTTCCGGCAGGTCACGCAACTCGATACGATTGCCCTCGGCCAGCACCATCGCGCGTGTGATCACATTTTCCATCTGCCGCACGTTGCCCGGCCAGTTGTATTCCTTCATTTTTTCGATGCATTCTTCGCAGAACCCCTTGAGGTCTTCGCGTCCCAGGTGACGGGCGTGCTTGTCGAGGAAATGACGTGCCAGCAGGGGGATGTCCTCGGGACGTTCCCGCAACGGAGGCAGCGGGATCGGGAAGGTGTTGATCCTGTAGAAAAGGTCCTCACGGAACCGCCCGGCGTCCACCTCTTCCTGCAGGTTTCGCTTGGTGGCGGCGACGAGACGCACATCCACCTTGATCGCCTGCGTGCCACCGACTCGCTCGAACTCCCGTTCCTGCAGGGCACGCAGCAGCTTCGCCTGCACACCCTCTTCCAGCTCGCCGATTTCATCGAGGAACAGGGTGCCTCCGTCCGCCAGCTCGAACTTGCCGATCTTGCGCTGAACCGCCCCGGTGAACGAGCCCTTTTCATGCCCGAACAATTCGGATTCCACGAGTTCACGCGGGATCGCTGCACAGTTGACAACGATCAGGGGTTTGCCCGCACGCAGGCCGTTGTAGTGGATCGCCCGCGCCACCAGTTCCTTGCCCGTACCGGACTCCCCTTCAATCAGCACCGAAATATCGTTGTTTAGGGTTTTTTCCAGCAGCTTGAACACCCGCCGCATCGGCAGGGCGCGTCCAATCAGACGGTCGAAGTTGTAGTTCCGTCGCACTTCCTCGCGAAGCTGCTCCAGTTGCATCGACATGGAGCGCTTCTGCACCGCCCGCCCGATCAGGTGCTTCAACCGTTCTTCGTCCACCGGCTTCACCAGGTATTCAAACGCACCCATCTGCAGCGCTTCCACGGCGGTTGCAACGCTGTCCTGGCCGCTGATCACCACAATCGGCAGGTCCGGTTCACGGTCTCGCATGCGTTTCAGGGTTTCGACCCCGCCCATGCCGGGCATCACCAGGTCCAGCAGCACCACCGACGGCCCTGTTCCATCCTCCAACGCATCCAGCGCCGCTTCTCCGCTATTGAAGGTGGCGCCGGTATACCCCCACCGTTCGACCAGGATGCGGTTCTTCTCCGCCAGGAACGGCTCATCTTCCACGATAAAGATCAACGCATTGCCCGCAGGCTCGGTACTTGCTTCGCTCATGATAGTGTCCCGCAAAGGGTTTGTAGGGCCGGCCTTTTGATCCCGGCGACTGAAATTGCCTTATTTAGTGTTTATCCTTATGGAAGATAGAACACCCGAACCCCGATTGCATCAAAATCGAACACATTGGAGAGACGCTGTTTTTGCCGCATCCATGAGTGCATCGTCTGTCTATGTCCTATATTGGCGCTGCATTCAAGAAGGAACGACATGAAACGCTCCCCGCTGGTACTGATTCTTGTGACCGTGTTTATCGCCCTGGTCGGTTTCGGGATTGTGATCCCGCTGCTGCCGATCTACGGTGCACGCTACGGTGCGGGCGGCTTTGTCGTCGGGCTGCTGTTGATGTCGTACTCCCTGATGCAGTTCCTGCTGGCGCCGGTCTTCGGACGCTTGTCGGACCGTATCGGGCGACGGCCGGTGATCCTGGGTGCGCTTATCATCACCACGGCATCGTATGTCATGCTCGCGTTTGCCGACAACCTCTGGATGCTCTTCGCGAGCCGGATTCTGGCGGGCATTGGAGGAGCAGACATCACCGTTGCCCAGGCCTACATTGCCGATGTCACACCGCGCGATAAACGCGCCAAGGGGATGGGACTGTTCGGCGCGGCATTTGGATTCGGGTTCATGCTTGGGCCGATGCTGGGCGGCACACTGTCGGCGGTGAACGACGCACTGCCTTCCCTCGCGGCCGCCGGCTTCACCACGGTCACCCTGATCTTCGCGTTTTTCATGCTGCCGGAACCGGAGAAACACTCCTCGGCTGTGGATGTCACCGCACGCAAGCGACTTTCGCTGATCGGTTCCGTCACCGGCGCGCCCCTGATCGTCGCCCTGTTTCACTTCGGTGCGGTCACGATTCAGGGGCAGCTGCAGTCCATGCTCGTGCTGTTCACCAACGTGCGCTTCGGCTGGACGGAGGTGGAAAACGGCTGGTACCTCGGCATGATCGGCTTCATCGCGATTTCCGTGCAGGGCGGGCTGATCGGGCCGCTGGCGAAACGGTTCGGGCAACGAAGACTGGTACACACCGGTCTGTTTCTTGTCGGCATTGGTATGACGGTGATCGGAACCGCCCATTCACTGACCCATATGCTGGTGGGCGGTGTGATCAATGCGATCGGCTTTTCCTTGATCCTGCCCTCGCTTTCCAGCCTGGCGAGTCTGGCGGCAGATCCCGAGCGACAGGGGCAGACGCTTGGAGTGTTTCAGTCTTTCGGCTCCATGGGTCGGATTCTGGCACCGATGATGGGCGGGCTCTTGTTTGACCAATTCAATCCGGAGACTCCTCTTCTAACGGGAGCGGTGTTTGCCATTCTTGCCGCGTTGATCTCAATCCCCGCATTTCGCATCGTGAGTGAAAGGTGAAGGAATGATCAACCGACGTTCCGCCACTCTGCCCCGTATTCTGACCGCCCTGTTCCTGTCGGTGTTCGGGTTCGCAACCACGGTGCCCCTGTTGTCCCTGTATGCCCGTGAGATGGGGGCGGGCGAAGCCGGCGTCGGCATCCTGCTGGCGATCTATCCGCTGATCGACCTGCTGCTCGCGCCGCTGGTGGGCCGTCTCTCCGACCGCTGGGGTCGCCGCCCGGTGCTCCTGGTCGCCCAGCTCTGCTTCACCCTGGGGTGGGGCACCCTCGCGCTGGCCGATTCGGTCTGGATGTTCGCGCTGAGCCAGCTGCTGACCGGGCTCGGTTCCACGCAGATCACCATCACCTATGCCTATGTCGCCGACGTCACACCGCCGGAGAAGCGTACACGCGGGATGGGCCTGTTCGGGATGGTCTTCGCCGGATCGTTTGTGCTCGGGCCGCCGCTGGGCGGTGCGCTGTCTTCCCTGCACGGCGCCGCGCCGGCCGCCCTCGCCGCCGGATTCACCCTGCTCGCCTTCCTGTTCACCTACCTTCGCATCGACGAGCCCCCGCGACGCGAACAAAACGTGCGCGATTTGCCGAAGCGTGCCGGTCTGAACCGGATCATCGTTGCCCTGATCGCCCTGTACGCCGTGATTGTCTTCATGGAAACCCAGATCACCGCCATGTTCGGGCTCTATGCACAGGATTTGTACGGTTGGGGCAAACGTGAAACCGGCATGTTTTTCGGGCTGTTCGGGCTGACCGGCGCGCTGGTGCAGGGTGTTGCTGCAGGACGTCTCGCCGGGCGCTTCGGACGACCGTTCATGATCCTGTCCGGATTTCTGTTCGCCCTGGTCGGCATGCTTGGCATGACCCTCGCCGGCGTGTTCGCGGATGGACCGGCCTGGGTGTACGGCGGAGTGATCGCCGCGGCGCTCGGGTACGGCCTGCTGGTGCCGTCGATTTCAAGCCTGGTCAGCCTGCATGCGCCGCGCCGGCTGCAGGGCCAAGTGCTTGGCGTGCTCCAGGCGGCGGCGAGCTTGTCGCGTGTGCTTGCGCCGGCGGTCGGGGGCCTGCTCTACCAGCGGATCGCGCCGTACGCGCCTTACGGCCTCGCCACCATCCTTGCCCTGGTCGGATTTTTCGCCGCCCTCGCCGGACGTCGCGCCTTTCGTGTTCGGCAATCCCATGTGGAACAATAAGCTCATAGCAAATTCTTGTCTTCTGGAAACAGGTGAAGAGCACAAGCAGAATCAGACCTATCACACCTCCTTTATACCGGTCGGCATTCAACCTGGCTGCGGGTTCCGGCAAACATTGCGATTGCCCGGGCCTTGTTCCGGCAGGTCTTGCGGCGGGAACCGTCGTGTGACCTGCCGATTGGTATGACACCGGCCGAGACCACCTGACCCGTGCGGCAGACCCCTCGCACGATACATTGCCGCAGGTGATTCATGACACTGCTTCCATGAAACCCAGGCCAGGGCCCGGCCACCCTGCCCGCAAAGATTGCGATTGCCAGGTTGACCGGCGCCCGGGAACGGATTCTGTGTCAGGTCACACGTCGCAGCGCTTCGCAAGACATGACACAACGGGATATCGCCTCCCTGGAATCCGGGGCAAACGAGACGCGCCCCGGTTCAGGGGCACACGACCACGCAAAGGCCTTACATTCCCTCCCATGGCACACGAGGCAGAACAGACTCGTCCCCCGCGGTCCGGTTCGAGATCTTCCGTCCGTGCATCGAAACTCTCCGCCCCACATGCACACCCCGCGGCGAGGCGCTGGTTGTGGCTGCTGCTGGGCGTGATCGGCGTGCTGGTGATTTCCAGCGCGGTATGGGATTTTTACCGTGTCCGTTCGATCACCGACCAGTTGGCGGAACGGGAGGCACGCGGCCTGATCCACCAGGTGCGACAAGCCGCCGAAAGTGCGACGCTGGCCGAGGAGGCGGTGCGCGGCACGATCACCGACCACCTCTTCGCGGTCGCGTACCTGACGGCACGGACCGTGCAACAGCACGGTACACGGTCCCTCAACCTCGACATGACAGCATTCGAGGGCGGGGTGAGCCGTGTCGGTGTGCTCGGTGCAAACGGCCGCTGGAGCGCCGGTTCGGTCGACACCGACCGTCTCCCGGCGCCGGACCTGGTCGCGGTGAATGCCAAGCGTACTGAGCAGAGCTTCTACTACACGGACCCGGTGGACAGCACACGCTACTACCTCGCGGCGGTGGCGGTGGAGCACGGCGGCGCGGTGGTGGTGGGGATCGAAGCGGACGAGCTGCTCGTGCTGCGCTCCTCGATCGGTTTGAGCGCGCTGCTGGACGGTCTCGAGGATCACCCGGAGGTGTTGTATGCGCTGGTGGAGGATTCGGTCGGGATCCTCGCCGGCACACGCGACCTGCCGGTTTGGATCGGCGGCACCGAGGATCGTGTGTGGGACCGTGCCCTCGCCGCCGACATCCTCCAGACCGCCCTGGTCAACACCCCGGACGGACCGGTGTACGAAGCGATGGCGCCGTTCGGGGATGTCGCTTTGCGGCTCGGCCTGCGTACGGACGAGCTGATGGAGATCCGCCGGCGCAGCATTATCGCGCTGGTCCTGCGCACCGCCCTGATCCTCGCGCTCGCCGGCCTTGCAATCATGGTGCTGTTGACCTTGCAGAACGTTCGATTGTTGTCTGAAGAACGAGAGCGTATCCTTGCCGATGTGCGCCGTCTCGAAGCCGACCGCACCCTGCGTGAACGTCTCGCCGCGATGGGCGCCCTGGCCGGAGGCGTGGCGCACGAGATCCGCAACCCGCTGAACACGGTTGACATGGCCGCGCAACGGCTCGGCGTGGAGTACGAACCGCAGGAAGATGGGGAAGGGTATCGTCGGCTGCTTCAATCGTTACGGGAGGAGACACGCCGTATCGAGCGCATTGTCGAGGATTTCCTGACGTACGCACGCCCCCCGAAAGCGAACCGCAGCGAAAACGATCTGAAGGAAGCGCTGGCGCAGGTGGAGCAGACCTTCCGTCCCGCGGCGGAGAGCGCCGGCGTGGAACTGGAGTTCGTCTACGGCAACACCCCCCGTTTCGGCTTCGACGCGGACCAGGTACGGCAGGCGGCCCTGAATTTGCTGCGGAATGCGCTGGATGCGGTCCCGCAACCCGGCGGCTGGATCGGATTGCGCACCGGCCTCGAAGAGGAAGGCGTGTGGTTGCGTGTCGAGGACAACGGTCCGGGTGTGCCGACCGACGAGGAGGCGAAAATTTTCGACCTGTACTATACGACACGCCCGGAGGGCACCGGGGTCGGGCTGCCGATGGTGCACCGGATCGCGGTCGAGCACGGCGGCCGAATCGCGGTCGGACGCAGCGAGCGGGGCGGGGCATCCTTCACACTGGTCCTCAGCCGAAAGGGGTAGCGATGGAACAGCACCGCATTCTGATCGCGGACGACGAAGCGCCCCAGCGCGATATGCTGGCGGGATTTCTGCAAAAACAGGGATATACGGTTCTGCAGGCGAAAGACGGTGACGAAGCGCTGAAGATCGTGAAGGCGGACACGGTCGATCTGCTGCTGTCGGACATGCGTATGCCGGGCCTGGGCGGACTGGAGCTGCTGCAGGCGGTGCGTGAGGTCAATCCGATGATCGAGGTGATCGTGATGACTGCCTACGGGTCCGTGGAGACGGCCGTGGAGGCGCTTCAGTCGGGCGCGTTCAACTTCGTCACCAAACCGGTGGACCTCGCCTCTCTCGCGGAAACGATCAAGCGTGCGCTCGAGCGGAAGCTGCTGCAGGCGGAAAATCGTGAACTGCGCGCCCGTTTGGAAAAAACCCCGACCGAAGGGATCATCGCGGTCTCGGACGATATGCGCGAGGTGCTCGGGCTGACGGCACGTGTGGCGCCGAGCCGCGCATCCGTGTTGATCCTCGGCGAATCCGGCACCGGCAAGGAGGTGATCGCGCGTGCGATCCACAATGCCTCCCCACGCAGCCACCGGCCGTTCGTTGCGGTCAACATCGCGGCGGTTCCGGAGGCGCTGGTGGAATCGGAACTGTTCGGCCATGAAAAGGGGGCGTTTACCGGTGCCGTGGCACGGCATACCGGCAAGTTTGAACGTGCCGACGGCGGCACGCTGTTTATCGATGAGGTCGGCGACATGCCCCTGCCTGCGCAGGTGAAACTCCTGCGTGTGCTGCAGGAGGGCGCGATCGAACGTATCGGCGGCACTTCGCCGGTGCCGATCGATGTCCGGATTGTTGCCGCCACGCATCGCGACTTGAGCGAGGAGATCCGCGAGGGACGTTTCCGGGAAGACCTGTTCTACCGTCTGAACGTCGTCCGCATCGCTGTCCCGCCGCTACGGGCACGCAAATCTGACATTCCCCCGCTGGTGGAACATTTTGTGATGCGGTATGCCGAACTGAACGGCCGTGAGATCGAAGGGGTGAGCCGGGAAGCGATGGACCTGTTGATGAAACACCACTGGCCCGGCAATGTGCGTGAACTGGAAAATGCGATCGAAAGCGCAGTGGTGCTAACACGGTACAGCCTCATCGGCCCGGGCGACCTGCCGTCGTTTGTGCGCGGGGGGCGTACCATGGACGCCGGCGGCGCCTGCTTTCCGGGCGATGACCCCGAACGGCCGCTGCCGGAGCGTGTCGATGCCTTCGAACGCTACGAGGTCATGCGTGCGCTGGAGGAGGCCGGCGGCAACCGCAGCGAGGCGGCGCGACGGCTGGGCATGTCGGAGAAGAATATCCGGGACCGTCTCAAACGGTGGGACGCGCAGGAAAACGATTGATCGCCGTGTGTGATCCCAGCCGGCGTGTCGTCGTTTCAGCCTTCCGCACGATCTTGCGTGTGATCGTGTCGCACGTATGACCTGACGGTCGATGATGAACGTCATGTCGGTTCCCGGCTTGTGTCTTGGGGTGGGGTTCCCCCCTCACCATGGATTGAGCGGCATCAGCCGGCGTGATGCAATTCGATGGAATTGGAATCGTTCAGCCACCGTGCGGCATCATCCCTGTTCTTGAAACATTCGATCGTAAGGAACATGCCGAATACATTCGCGATCTGGTTCAGCACACCGCTCTGCAGGTCCGACTCGTAGACAAACGCCAACCTGGGTTTGCCGGACTGCTGCAGCAGCTTGATCCAGCGCAGACGGATCGAGACCATTTCCTGGAAGCGTATGCGGAACTCGGATACGGTACACAGATCCCACACACTGTCAGACCAGAGGCCCGCACCGGCATCCGGCTGGATCGCAATAAAGAGCGATTCCAGGTCGGACTCGCTGACCGTTCCGTGCAAGGTCCCCCGTACAACCCCCGGGACGAGCGGCGATTTCATATGAACAGGCATGGTTACGACCTCGTTCTGTTT
>WJJA01000447.1 GCA_014729955.1 bacterium | reverse complement strand
GTCGTATTCCGGTCATTCTGTTCCCCGGCAATCATCAGCAACTGTCTCGTCATGCGGATGCATTGCTGTTTTTGTCGCTTCTCTCCGGGCGCAACCCGCAATACCTGATCGGCGAGCAAATGCTCGCGGCGCCGCATGTACATCATCTCGGTCTGTCCACGATTCCCACGGGCTACCTGCTGATTGAGTGCGGTCGTGTGACCAGCGTGCAGAGCGTGACCGGCACAACGCCATTGCCGCGTGAAAAACACAAACTGATCGCCTCGCATGCTCTCGCCGGGCAGTACCTGGGGATGAAACTGATCTATTTGGAAGGCGGTAGCGGGGCGTTGAAGCCGGTGCCGCTGGAAGCGATACGGCTGACCCGGGAAACCATCGATGTGCCGTTGGTGGTCGGCGGCGGGATTCGACGGCCTGCCGAGGCACGAGCCGCCGCGGAAGCCGGCGCCGATATCGTCGTTGTCGGCAATGTGCTCGAGAAAGCCCGCACCAACGGGCGTGTGAAAGAGCTGGCGGACGCCGTGCACGGCTATTCACCTCTCCAGGTGCCCGTATCGACGAAACTGCGAAGCTGACGTGTATCGACCGGGAACGTTTGCCGGACCACTTCACCAAATCGGCCTCAGATTCTGTCAACACCCCCTCCGTACTCCCCCGTCGGTGCCGGCCGGAGTCCGGGGCAACTGACCCGAATGGATAGCAAAGAAGAATAAAAACCGGCACTTGGGATTTAGGTTTATTATAAATTTGCCCACCGAGAGCATTGAATTTTCATCCCGTTACCCGTACATTCTGTTCCATGCAGCGGTCCCGGAGCACGGGCTTTTTGACGGCCGGCTCGTGATCGGTGAACACGTGTTGCGTTTGAAACCAACTTGGACGGAAGCGACCCGATGCCTGACACCGAAGGAGGATCCAAGATTCTGCTTGTGGATGATGAGGAAGATGTTCGCATCATTGCAAGTCAGATGTTGAAAGCCATGGGATACAGTGTGCAGACGGCCTCGGACGGCTTTGAAGGTCTCGAGCAGTTCAAGGTCGACCCGACCTCTTTTTCCGTGATCCTGCTGGACTATTCCATGCCGGGCATGGACGGCATCGAGACGATGAAAGAGCTGCGAAAGCTGCGGGATGATGTGCCGATCCTGTTTTCCACCGGTTTCAGCGATGATCAGACCATGCAGGAGATGGAAGCAATGCATGTGGACGGTGTGGTGCAGAAACCGTTCATGATCAGCGAATTGATCGACGCCATCAAGAAGGTGCTGGAGTAGAGCACCCCGGAAGACTTACTTGTTTCGAACGTATATGCGCAACGGCTCCGTTGCGCATTTGTTTTGGTCCCTTTTTCCTCGCATGGTCGCGTGCATTACGGCGATACCCGCGGTTTGTCGCGACTACCGTGAATGATGTTCCGTATTCTCATCTCGCCGGGAAAGCCGGTGGGTAAATCCGTCGCAACAGGCCGTCTCAAATCGTGTCATCCCGCCAAGAAAGCCGACGGGCAAGCCCGGAGGAAGCCGGTATCCAGCGTCGTTTTTAAGAGAAGAATATCAATCCTTTGTGGTTTTCTAGCCCGCATATTTCACGAGTTCAAACTGTGTCAGATGTGAGACGCGAAGGATGAAGCTGTATTGCCATACCGCGAATCCTTCGGAACAAAGCAGATGACATAGTTGGGACCGCCCGAAGGGGGGATGAAAAAATGAGTATGGCCTGGACACAATCTGTGCCGGAGAAAAACTGCATGTCGAGATATTAACTTATTGTTAATATAGTTTTTAGAAAAGAGTGTTCTCTCCATTCATGAAATATTCGGGCTAGAAGTAGTAATGTCGCAAGCAAAACGCCATTCTGCGACAGCCCGGCAAGACGAAACCGAAGCGAAGCACAGCTCTCATGCACCGCTGGTACGTGACATCCGGTGTCGTTGCCGTTTTCAGGCTGTAGCACGGGGCATTCCATACAGGAATCGGTATAAAATTCGGCACGTTGCGCCGGCAGAACGTCACATCGACCGAACCCTTTGCCCAGATCTCGGGTCTGATCCATACCGGCAACCCGGCAGCCGGACCTATTTCACCAGGACCATCTTGCGAACGGACCGGAACTCTCCGGCATGAAGGCGGTAGATATATACCCCCGCCGCCAGACGTGACGCATCGAACGCAACCGCATGATACCCGGCTTCCATCCGGCGATGCACCAGCGTCTGCACACGCTGTCCGAGGATGTTGTGCACCTCCAGCGTGACGAACTCGGGCACGGGCAGGTCGAAGCGAATCTCAGTCGCCGGATTGAACGGGTTGGGATGGTTCTGGTGCAGGGTGAAACGTCCGGGCAGCGCGTCGGCATCCTCTTCGGCCTCCACGACATAGACGACAATGCTTAGCAGCTCGCCTTCCCAGTGAGGGCCGTAAAGCTCTAGACTGCATTCCAGAAAATCACCGGGATAGACAGGCTCAGACAGGTGCGCCAGGTCCACATGCACCTCGATTTCATTCGTATGCCCGGTTACCTCGATTCTTCCGGACCGCATCCCCGGCTGGATCCATACGAACTCTTTGGCCTGCCCCTGCCAGACATCGATGAAGTCCTGATCGTCCGCGGTGTGGCAGTAGGTGACCACACGATGCATGCCGGTATCGTAGTCGGTTGTGATGTCGAGACCGCCCGCCCAACCTTCGTCCGCTCCGTAAATCTCGATTCCCGACGAATCGTACCGGTCGCCGTAGTGGTTCGTACGATAGATCACGCCGTTCGAATCGGGCCGGCAGAAAAGCCAGAGCGGCAGTTCATCTGCATCGGTCGGCATCCAGGCGAGGCTGGTGATGTTTGCATCGTGGAAGCCCGCAGGCAGATCGCGTGTTTCGAATTCGTACCCGTAACCGTCGTGGACGAGACAGCCTATGGAATTGTCGGCCAGGGTGTAGATGTCGCCGCTCACAATGTCGAGTGCAATGCCCTGCTCCATGCCGGGCGCGGTGCCGAGCAGTTCGTAGTCGTCGAGGTCATTCGGATTGACACCGTAGACCTGACCGCCGGTCTCCGGATTGCCGATGACCAGGTGTTCCTGGAAGGGATCCCATGCCAT
>WJJA01000446.1 GCA_014729955.1 bacterium | reverse complement strand
TTACCGGGGTTTGAAACTGTCGATCTGATACTGTTATGCGTTGTTTTTCTTCTGATCGCAGGTTTCATCGCCCAGGTCGCATGGCGAAACCGACCGCCGGCGTCGATTTCCACGAGAAGCATACCCAAAGGTTTACGTTCTCGTGATGATGACTCCATTCGTCAAAGCGATAGTCCGTTTCGACTTATCTTGCAGTCCAGGCATCTTCTCTATATCACACTATCCGTTGGTATCAGTGTTATTGTCGCTCGTCTGGTGGATTATCAGTTCAATGCTGTGGCCGCGCGCAGCAATGACGGCGATCAGCTGACCGCTTTCATCGGGTTCTGGCTTTCCAATCTAAGTGTGTTGTCATTGCTGATACAATTGTTTGTCACCGGTCCGATTCTCAGAAAATTGGGTGTGATCGCATCCCTCCTTTTCCTCCCCGTGGGGATACTGGCAGGATCTGTTGCGATCCTGCTGGATCCAAGGATGTGGTCAGCGGTTTTCGTGAAGGTGGCGGACGGCGGGTTTAAACAGTCCATCCACAAGTCAGGCATGGAACTGCTGTCAATGCCGGTCCCCTCAGCCGTGAAGAGAAAGACAAAACCCTTCATCGATGTCTTCGTTGACAGCTTTGCTACAGGTCTGGGCGGCTTGTTCATCCTTTCCGGCATGTTGCTGTTTCAATGGGATGTCCGCGAAATCAGCATATTGTCCATCGTTCTGGTTGCCCTCTGGCTCCTGGTGATTCGCTTTCTTCGCCCTGCGTACATCAACGCTTTCCGTGAGGCTTTGCGCAAACGATCGATTTCACTGGAGGAGACTGCCGTCAACCTACACGACGCCGGTGTGTGGGATACACTGCAGAAAGCGTTGGAAAGCGAGAACGAAAGGCAGATTGTGTATGCCCTGAAACTGGTAGAAGGCAGCACAAGCAATCATCTCGCCGCGCATCTTCGCCGATTGTCTCAATCACCCTCCCGAAGTGTTCGGCGCCAAGTGTACCGTAATGCGCGATCTCACAGTATCGAGCAACTGGACCTGCATCAGTCTGGGCGAAACGATGTTACAGGAAAGGATTACGACCTGCGAGTTGAAGCTACACGTTATATGATCCAAAGCTCGGAGGATCCTGAACGACTATTGCAGGATTTGGTGAACAGCGAGGATGTTCCCGTACAGGTCTCTGCTACCATGGCTGCAGCTCTATGTATGAGTGAATCCGGCGATCCTCCCGGTTTCAAGCTGGATATGGCAGCCTTGCTGGACACTTTGCTACAGCAAGCTTCTTCTGCTCGATGCAGCCAAACGGACTCTCAGCTTATCTGTCGAGAGGTCGCCCGTGTGATCGGTGTGCTGGGAGACCAGCGATACACTCACATCCTTGAAGACCTTATGAATGTAGAAGATATCGCAGTGCGACGGGAGGTGCTGCTGTGCCTGGGACGTCTAGGTACGGAGCAGTTTCTTCCCTTTCTTATTGACCATATTGGAGCGCGGCATTACAAGGTCACAGCTCGACGGGGTCTCGCTCTGTTCGGTGATCGTGCGATGAATGCGCTCGGGGAACTGCTGGAGGATCGCAGCCTGACGGTTTCGAAACGCCGAGAAATCGTTCGAGTTCTTCGTTTGATCGGATCTTCCCGGGCGGTGCAGAAGTTGGTCAGGATTGCCGAGGAGAGGAATCCGGTGCTCAGGTCGGAAGCGCTGCGCAGCCTTCACACGTTGAAAAAAGGACGAGATACTCTTCGTTTTCCCAGAGAGCGGCTGGAGAGACTGCTTTTCAAAGAATGTGAGAACTACCTTTCCATTGATGCAACCAGAAGCCTTTTCGAAAATGAAGCAGAGGGTAGACCTGATTCTGCCGGAGAGCGTGAACAGGCGCGACTTCTTCTGCTCCAGGTCTTCCGGGAACGTATGGAACAGACCTTTCAGCGGATTTTCCTGGTTCTTGGAGTATTGTATTCTCCGCGCGACCTTGAGAATGCTTACCAGGGAGCTCGCAGCCTGCGCAGAGATCTTCGCGCCAACAGTCTGGAATTCCTGGACAATATGCTCAAGCCGGGACATCGCTCCGCAGTGTTCAAAGTCCTGGAGCGAACGTCGTACCGATCGGAATGGTTTGAAGAGATTCGATCCTCAATAGAACGTATTCTGAATATGGAAGATCAGTGGTTGAAGGCATGCATGGTGCATTGGATGGGGACGGAAAAACAGCGATCGTTTCTTGACGTGGTGCAACCTTTGGTAAAAGAGAGTGATATTGTGCTCAGAGAGACCGCAGAGAAGGCGGTGGACAGGTTAATGGATTCTATGGAGGAAGATCAGGATTAAATGGGATTAACTACCGTTGAAAAGGTGATCTTTCTGCAGGAGGTCGATATTTTTGAATTGATCTCTTCGGAAAACCTTGCGCTTCTGGCAGCGATCACAGAAGAACTCGACGCAGAAAGCGGTACTGTCCTGTTTCGTGAAGGAGATGTTTCCGACAGCATGTATATCATTGTCGATGGTGAACTCAAGATAACACGGGACAATGCTGAAGTGATGCGGGCACGGTACAGGGATGTCGTGGGCACCTGGGCGCTTCTCGATGACCGTGAGAGGGTTGTCACAGCCACCATCGTTAAAGACAGTCATCTGCTGCGTATCGATCGTGACGACTTTGTCGATGTGCTCGCCGATAACGTCCAGCTTACACAAGGCATTCTCAAAGCGATTGCCGGCCGTCTGCGCAGCCTGATGCAGCGAGTAGGCTAAGACCTCCTCTCCCCTTTCTTCCCTTCCGCTCTTCCGGGACCATGTTGCTCTTCGTACATTAGCGTTTTAACATAACGCGTTGTGCTTTGGTCTTTAAGCAGTCGGGTACGCAGGAGCTTGCCGCATGTCGGAACAGCAATCCAACGAAACCATCGTGATTGTCGATGATGAGGAGATGGTTCTCACCAGCCTGAGTTCGTTTTTGATGCTGGAGACGGAGTACGAGGTGAAAACCTTCAAATCCGCCGGCGAAGCGATCGAATATATAAAGGATCCTGCCAACCCCCTGGACTTGGTGATCTCGGACTACCTCATGCCCGGCATGGATGGGATCACGTTCCTTGGAAAGGTGCGTGAATTACGGCCCGAGGTGCCGAGGATCATCCTCACCGGCTATGCGGACAAAGAGAACGCGATCAAAGCCATCAATGAAGTAGGACTTTATCAATACATCGAAAAACCCTGGGATAATGACGATTTACGTATAATCATCCGTAACGGCCTTGAGAAACAGAAACTGATGACTCGGCTTCAGGAAAAGATCGACGAGATCAATAAAGCGTATGCCGATCTCCAGGGATTGCACAAGGAAATCGTGAAGACGTTCGTGTGACAGCTGCTATAAAATGAATCCTCTACCTCGCAGAAGGAGAAGCACGGGGGGAAAATAGACCGGCAGCAGGAGCAGAATAGCTGTTCGGATAGAATGCAACGTCAGTTCTCGAATACCGAAGAACAGAATGACAAACGAGTATGCACGCAGGACCAGGTCGAGGATATAGAGCAGCAAAATTTCCCAGGGAAGCTCGCCCAACGCTCCGGTACCGTAATAGTTGAAGCTCATCGCTCTCAGCAGGTCAAACTCCAGGTTCCCGAAGGCGGCCCATAACGGCAGCATCACGGTATAGGGCGCAAAAGACCATGAGAACACCGCTCGTACATCGACATAATGCACACGGGCACCCCCCGCTCGCACAAGGATATACATCCAGGCAGACCCGAACACCACGAACAGTACCCCGACTGTACTTCCATACACGAATACGGATACCGCGGTAAGGACCCATCCGGCGGAGGGACCGATGCCGTAATGGATGATATCGTCCAGCAAAGGGTGCAGACCCATAAGGTCCGGCATGGGATGCATACCGTGCAAGACGCTGCTTCGCAGTGCGGCAGCAATGCCCGCCATCACCCCGATGATCATCACCCCCCAATTCGGGTCCGCGAGCAGGATATATCGGAAGGTGCGACGAGGCCTTGTCCAGATCGTCAGGATCGGCCGTGGAGTTTCTTCCGTTCGGTGCAGCAACGGCGTGTTTCGTTGTGGTTCACGGCTCAAACAGAGTTCTCCGTTGTGCCGACCATGCCCAGCACACGTGCGAGTGAATCGTGATACGCCGCACTCATATCCACGAGCGAGACACTGTAGTGGAAACGGAATCCGATCCCCGACCCTCCGGTCGTGCCGATCCATTCTTCGGGAATGCCAAGTTCCTCCGCTTCATCCTCAAATTCATCCAGCGCTTCCGCATCCACAACCACCACGGCGCGACTCGGCCCTTCACCGAAGAGTTTCAGCGGGTTCAGCTCCTCCATTTCCAGCTGCGCGCCTACCGGGTTTGCACGATCCGCGACTGCCATTT
>WJJA01000445.1 GCA_014729955.1 bacterium | reverse complement strand
CGTAACTATCCGTTCTTCCCCGCTCTCGTCCGTCACCATGCCGATCGCACCATCACCCTCAGGGAGAAACACCGGCAATTTCTCACGGCTGTCACTCGAGAAGGTCCATTGTCGGATCAGCCCTTCGGCCTTCACCGGCATCGTGAAGACTTCACCGCGTGATTCGGCCAGTACTGTGCGACCGTTGTCCGACAACGACCAGGCGTCCACATACTTCGAACCCTCGACAAACCTGGTGCGGGCTACGTAGAGATCCGTCGGGGCATTGATTTCCAACGGCACGACCGTGCGCGACTCCAGATCGAAGAGGCGCAGTTCCACACCGTACTGAAAGACAATCCGGTTGCCGTCCATGGAAGGCCACAGCACATCGAACTCATCAAGATCGGTTTCGCGTCTCAGATCCGAACCGTCCGGCAGCATCGACCAGAGGTTGGCACGTCCCAGGCTGTCACTGACATGGTAGATACGGCCGTCGTCCGCCCACATCGGGTGCCCTTCGTTGCCTTTCCATTGGGAGATGTTTTCGAAGCGTGCCGGGTCCAGTGTTCCCACCCAGATCGTTTCCGCCTCACCTCCCTGGTACCGTCTCCAGTTGGTAAACGCCTGGTATTCCGGCACCAGCGCGACACGGTCGCCGCCCGGTTCATACGACAGGTAACCGATACGGGCGTCGGCAATGCGTTCCGGGTAATCGCCCTTCGGATCGACTGTGTACATCGTCCATCCGCGCCACGGCGGCAGGCTGCGGCGACGGAACAGAATCTGACCGTCCGGTGTCCAACCGGCGACATGTTCATAAGACGGGTGGTAAGTCAGCTGCCGTGGTTGTCCTCCGCCGGCCGGCATGACATAGACATCTTCACTCCCGTTGTATTGCCCGCTGAAGGCGATCCATTTGCCGTCCGGGCTGAATTTGGGAAAACGCTCCTCCCCCGGATGGGCCGTTAAACGATGCGCGGTCCCGCCGGCAACATCACCGACCCAGAGATCGCTGGATGACGTGAAAACAACCCGGCTTTCATGCAGATCGGGAAAGCGCATGAAGCCTTTTTGTGCAGCGGGTTCTGCGCTACTCACCAGCGGCAGCAGCAGGAATGATGTAACAAGCAGAACAGTCGACTGGAATGAACGGTACGTGCGGTGCATCCACATCCTCCCTTTCAGCATTGGGGCTCGAAGAAGGCAAGATAGGCAACGAAACGGCGGTAGGGGAACGGTGAGGGCGTTTCCATCAAATTGTGTGCTCACCGTACACCATACGATCCTGCAGCTTGGATGAAGTCATCCGTTTCTATGTACATATCCACTTTGAGAGTCGTATGTTGAAGGCAGGTTGCGGGTTCACCACGTTAGGAGGGGGACAATGTCGGTCCGCTGGTTCGTTTTGCCATTGGTGCTTCTCGTTCTATCCGCTGCATCCCTGTTTGCACAAGACACAACCGCCTGGCATGACACCTTGAACAGACTTGATGACAGCGAAGCCAAGCTGTTGATTCCCAAGCATTATGAACGTGCTCAGTCCGCTGTTCAAAGCGCACTGCAGGATATCCGCAAAGGAAAACAGGACCGTCGCATCGAGCGTTCCGCATCAAACGCAAAGCAAGCTCTGCAAGCCGCACAAGATGCCCTCGAACGTGCACAGCAAGCGCTTAGCTCCGTTCAAACCGCTCGGAAGGACGCGCTGTTTGCACATGCGGACTCACTCGCTCCCCGGCTCCTGGAGAATGCTGAAAAAAGTCTGGATCAAGCAGTGAGCAGTCTTGAACAGGATAAGCCGGACAGAGCGACTCCCCATGTAAAAGACGCAGAGACCCTCTTCCGTGATGCTGAACTGAAGGCAATCAAGGCGACCATGCTGGGAGAGGCGCGTTCAGAAATCGACCGGGCTGTCACTTACGGAGCCGAGTTGTACGCACCGCGCACGTTGCGTGAAGCGCGAGCTCATGTTGACAGTGCATCTGCGGTGCTCGACAGCAGCCGTTACCAGTTTTCCAGCGCCCATATTCATGCGGCAGCTGCCGAATATCACGCGGCACAGGCGTATTGGATCGCCACCAACGCTCAGTTTTACAATCAGATTGACAGCGGCTTCGAACTGTTCGTGCGTGAGCAGGAAGAGCTGATTGACTTGCTGGCCGATGCTCTCGAATATGACGGCGCCTATGACGAAGGTTTCGAATACCCGGTCAGTGAGATGGTAATACTGGCAAGCCGCAAGTCAACGGGACGTGCCGAAACCATACAGGCGTTGCGCGACAGCCTGGCGACGTTACAGACCCAAATGGAAAAGATCCAACGCACCCTCGCCGTGACACGGGATGAAACCTCGCAACCCTCACCGCAAGCTGCGGAATCAAAGCCCGCGACAGCGCCCTCATCCAAGGACAGGGTTGAGATCGAGGCACGTATCGACTTGATACGCTCATGGTTCGACGAAGATGAAGCTGAAGTTGTCCTGCTGAACAATGACCTCATCATCCGCCTGATCAGCCTCGATTTCGAAATGGGAAAAGACACTCTCCCGCCCGGCACCAATGCACTGATCGACAAGGTGCTGCAAGCCTGCCGTGAGTTCCAGGGTCACCGTATCATGGTCGAGGGCCACACCGATTCCTACGGACGCCGTGCGACAAACAAGCGCCTTTCCGAAGAGCGTGCAGTTGCGTTCATGAAACGGATGCTGCAACGAGCGCAGGGCTTCACCATGCAGATCGATTTCATCGGCAAGGGCGAAATGGAGCCGATCTATTCGAACAACACGAAAGCCGGTCGTGCGAAGAACCGCCGCATCGATATCGTGATCCGGGACGTGTTCTGAAAGCATGCTCTCCGGACTTGCCGGAGTGCTTGTTCAGGCCGGGCGATCTTGTCACCTTACGTGCCGCAGACAGTGAACCCGTAAACGGTGACAAGCACATGATCCATCCTGACCTGTACGGCGCACGCACCCTGATTTTCGATATGGACGGTACGGTAATCCGTTCCGGCAAGATGGCCATCCATGCCCTTCGCAAGGGCCTGAAGATCTTCTACGGGGAAATGAAACGCCCGCTCCCGGACTATGACGACCACACCCTCGTGCGCGGTCTCGGTGTGCCCTCCAATGACTTTTATCGCGATCTGCTCACCGAAGACGTCAAGCAACACTGGGAACGGTTCCGCGAGCTGGTCCACAACGGTGAGGATGAGTACCTGCAATCCCACCGTGTCACGTTCCCTGGAGCAGTCAAGACCCTGAGCGAACTTAAGCGGCGCGGGTACAAACTCGCACTGATTTCCAACTGCAACCGTGACTACATCGATGCGGTCACGGTCTCACAGAAACTCGTCCGTCAATTTGACATGATCGGCTGCATCGGGGACTACGAAGGAGCGACCAAGGCCTCGCTGTTCGACAATGTCATCAGGCAACTGGGCGGTCCGGCGGTCGCGATCGGGGATCGCCATTACGATGTCGATGCAGCGAAGGCAAACAGTATTCCCGCGGTGGGTGCGCTCTATGGCTACGGTGGACGTGAGGAGCTGCTCGAAACCGCAACCTGGGTTGAGGATATCCGTGACCTCACATACCTCTTCGATCCGTTAAAAGAGCTGGCGGAGGAGTGTGCGTATCGTATCAACGACGCCCGGCAGAACGACCGAGCCGCACTGGTGGCCGTGGACGCCCCCCATCCGGTCCTCACAGAGCGCTTTGTACCGGTGCTGCTGACCGCCCTCACCTCATTGAACATCCCCGCGACGCAACTGCCGCTGGAACGTCACCACAAACCGCTGAGCGAAGAGCTGCCCCCGGATCAGTGGGTCCGGAACGCCTATCCGTGGGACCGTCTCAAGACGGAAATTGTCGAACCCGTGCAACGTGGCGAACGAATCGACATCGCCTGGCACACTGCGGACGGAGAACGTGTCTTCTACCGCACACGGCCCGGCAGCGTTCTTGTCGTGCATGGAACCGGCCTGTCACAATCCGACCTGCGTGACAGATGGATTCAACGGTTCTGGGTGGACGCCGACAACGCTGCGGTCTCACAGGCGGTTCGTACCTCACACGGCACCGGTTCAAAAGAGATGGAAACCTGGAAACGGTTTGGCAAACGCTACCTGCGCTGGTATGTTGAAAAGATTCAACCGGCTGAGGGTGCGGACCGTGTCCTGCCCGGCGAAACCTTGCTGCACGGCGGCGGCGAGATAGGTCGCGGCACCGGGTGAACGAGACAAAGGAGCGTGGGTATGGGGGAACGAACCGACGACTTGCAGGGGCGAATCATCTGGCTGACCGGGGCGTCCGGGGGCCTCGGACCCGGCATCGCACACGTCCTCGCCGAACACGGCACCCGTCTCGCCCTGCATGCCCGGCAGCGCTCCGAAGCCATTGATTCACTCGTTTCCTCCCTGCAGGACCAGGGATATCCCTGCATGGCAACCTACGGCGACCTGACCGAACCAACAGCCTGCCGTGAAGCGGTCGCGGCTATTCACGACCGGTACGGCGCCCCCTACGCCCTTGTCCATGCCGCCGGTTCGCTCACCTTCGGTCCCATCGCCGAACAGACCCTGCGTGACCTCGAGATCAACCTGCACGGCAACCTGACCTCGCTTTTCTGCGCGTCGCAGGCCGTGCTGCCGATGATGCGCGACATAGAGGAAGGCCGTATCATCACTTTCGGGATGACCGGCGGCGCTACCACCCAACCGATGCGTCAACTCGGTCTGCACCTCGCCGCCAAGGCCGGCGTAACCGCGATCGCACGCACCCTGGCAATCGAAGAAGCTCCGCACGGCATCCGTGTGAACGTAGTCGCGCCGGGCCATATCCCGCACAAAACCATCCCGCGCGAGCAGGCCCGTACCATGCCCGCCGACCCCTCCCACCCGCTCGGTGTGCACGGCAGCTACGAGGATGTTGCCGAGGCGGTGCTGTTCCTGCTGCAACCCTCGTCCGACTACATCACGGGCGCGGTGCTTGATGTGAACGGCGGCTGGCGGGATGACGATCTGCAGGTGCGGTGATGCAGCCGGCTGTCTCACTGGATGTCATACAGGCATAACTGGCCATATCAAAAGGTGTCATCCCGGCGCAGGCCGGGATCCAGTGTCTTTGATAAACGATAAGAATATCAGTCCTTTGCGGTTTCCACGAGGCACGAAAAAACCGTCGTCGAGTACGATTTTTCGACAGCCTGGAAAATCGGGGTCCGACGTCGTTCAGAGACCCACCGCATAAGAGCTAAATAAAGGAAGGATAATTAAATACTTAACCACGCTCACCGACACACTCAACCCCTTCACTGGCCCGAATATTTCATGAATGGAGAGAGCATTCTTTTCTAAAAACTATAGTAACAATAAGATAATGTCACGCTATACAGATTTTCTCTGACACAGATTGTGTCCAGGCCAATCTCATCGATTCATTCCCCCTTCGGGCGGTCCCAACTGCGTCATCTGCTTTGTTGCGAAGGATT
>WJJA01000444.1 GCA_014729955.1 bacterium | reverse complement strand
GGTCTATTCCACCGGACCGACCCCGGGATCGACACCCGAACCGGAAGTGCCGGCATCTCGTCGCGGCGGGGCGACCGAAGTCGTCTTGTCGCTGGAGAAAGCGGGTCGGGGCGGCAAGACGGTGACTATTGTCGAGTTTCGCGGCAGGCTCGCCGATGAGGCAAAGTCGCTGCACAAGGAACTGAAGACAAAATGCGGCACCGGCGGCAAATTGAAGGGCGAAGCAGGCGAACTGCAGGGCGATCAACGTGCCTATGTCAAGGAGCTGTTGGAACAGAAAGGCTACAGGGTTCGCGGAATGGTGTAGCCGGAAACCTCCCTTGCTCCCCCGTTCGCTTTCCCCGGCGCGAAACCGGCCTGTATATTGCCGTTTGTCGGGTAAACGGGCAATAACCGTTCAAGGATTGAACACCAGACACCGCGGCGGGTGTGCATGGTTCACGCACAGCCTGTTCTACGGTTGGAGAGATAGAGATGGCGATATATCCGTTTCAGTTGTGGCTTCGTGCGATACGAGCCTTTTCGTTCACCGCATCCGTGGTACCGGTTCTTCTGGGTACAGCGATCGCCTTCTGGCAGATCGGCCCGGAAGCCATCCGCTGGGACCTGATGTTCCTGGCGGTGATCGGCGGACTTTCCCTGCATGCGGGCACCAACCTGTTCAGCGATTTCTTCGATTACAAGAACGGTGTGGACCGTGAAGAAACGTACGGATCCAGCCGTGTCCTCGTGGAAAGGCTGATGAACCCGCGTGACATGTTTGTCGGCGGCATTGTCTCGTTCGCCATCGCCTTTGGAATCGGCGTGTATCTTGCCTGGCTGCTGGGGTGGCCGATTGTGATGTTCGGCCTGATCGGCATCGCCGGCGGCTACTTCTATACCGCCAACCCGATTGCCTACAAATACAAAGCGCTGGGCGAATTTCTGGTCTTTGCCCTGATGGGACCGCTGATGGTATGGGGCGGCCATTTCGTGCAGGTCGGTCACCTGCAATGGCAGCCGCTGCTGGTTTCCCTGCCCGTCGGTATTCTCGTGGCCGCGATCCTGTTCGCCAACAATCTACGCGACATCGAAGATGACAACGCCTCCGGCTTCGACACGCAGGCGTCGCTGATGGGACGGAAACGGGCCCGCCTGATGTACGGCGCCATGTTGTTCGGCGCCTATTTTACACTGCTTGGGCTCGTGGTGTTCGGGCTGGCGCCGATCGCCGCGCTGATCGCCGTCTTGACCATACCGGCTGCGCTGAAGGTCAACAAAGTGATCCAGGAATCGCTCAAACATGAACGTTCCCACCTGGCGATGGTCGATGTCATGACCGCACAGCTCCATTTCCAGTTCGGCCTGCTGCTCGTCGTAGGCTATGTGGTCGGACGTTTTCTGAACCTGAGCAACTTCTTCGGTAACTGATATGCTCTCCTGGCGCTACGAGAACCTGTTGTTTGCCCAACCCCGCGGAGGGTTGGGTTTGCTGTTTACTGCCGTCGCGGTTGCTGCGGTGGTATGGTTTTTTCTGTTCGCCGTCCCCGGAACACCGTTCTGGATTGTGATCGCCGCGGCAACACTGGTGCTTGGCGGCGCTGCATTTGTCATCTTTCCCGATACCCTGATCGACAGCTCGCCTCACTGGGTCCGGCATGTTGTCATTGGTGCCTTGAGCGCGGCAGTACTGTACGGCATCTTCTGGTTCGGCAACTGGGTGATCAGCCATGTGCCGTTCGGGCCGGAGCAGGTGGAACGTGTGTACGGCACAAAATCGCAACTGGACAATCGTATCATCGGCGGACTGTTGCTGTTCCCGATCGGACCTGGTGAGGAACTGTTCTGGCGGGCATGGGTGCAGCGCGTACTGATGATCAAGCTGGGACCCTGGAAGGGTTTCTGGATCGCGCTCGCTCTGTATGCCGGCGTACACGTCCCCTCGCTGAACCCGACCCTGATCCTCGCTGCAACCCTCGCCGGCGGCTTCTGGGCGCTGATGTACATGCGCTACGGACATATCGGGCCGGGACTGGTCTCTCACGCGCTCTGGGATGCGGCAATTTTTGTCTGGTTTCCGATCGAATAGACCCTACTTCACTCTCGACAGGTAGAGCGGGTTCGATTTCGCAACCCGCGGAAGGGATTGGGCAGGACTGCGGACACTTGCCCGCAGGGCCATGAAGTCCCTGAGAGTCTGTCTGATCATCCGAAGCATTTGAATCCCGATGATGTTCATTGACACGGTCCTGGGGATATGGGACACCAGGAACAGCAGCAGATTCAACACGGTGGGACACTGGCGAACCAGAAACCTGCTTTGCAGGCGCCCAAGTTTCGGGTAGTAGTGTATATTGCTCCGTATCACGAGTCCCTGTAGGGCCAATTCAATACGTCTCACATAGGATAGCTTTTTGATATTATTGCTGTTAATGTAATGAAAGTGCTTTTGATACATCAGGAAACAGCTATTCAGTTTTCGTTCCTCCTGGGTGCTGATCGCGTTTTCAGCGTTGTTAACATAGTGAGCCAACCGCTGTTTGTAGAACGCATATTTTTTAAACTTCAACGCGAACCGCACACAGAGGTCAAAGTCTTGCCCCGTCGGCAGATCCGTATCGAACATCTGAACCGAGAGGACCGAGGTGCGCCGCATCATCAGCGCCGATGTCCACGTCTTCGGCCAGCCCTGCTCGTCCATCCAGTCGCTCAGCACTTCCCACGTGCCTTCCTCGTTGGTATCGCCAAGCCGCGGTGAGAACGTTCCTTCACTTTCACAGGTGAAGTTTACTCCACACCAGTGGAAGTCGGGATTCTCCCTCAAAAATTGGACTTGCGTCTTTAATTTGCCCTGTCTCCAGAGGTCATCTCCATCCATAAATGCGATCCATTCGCCCCTCGCTTCCAGTATACCGCGATTTCTTGCGGAGCTTGGCCCCTGGTTTTCCTGGTGAATAAAGACGATATGGTCCAGATACGGCTGAATCTTTTCGAAGGACCTGTCCGTGCTGCCGTCATCCACAACGATGACCTCAAAGTCCACCTGTGTCTGCTGCAATACCGACCTCAGGGTAGCGACAATGTATTTTTCCTTGTTGTACAAGGGGATAATAACACTGACATCCGGTTGTGTGTCAGCAATTCCGCTTACATTACACATGATCCTGATCCTTTCCAAGTGCAGTTGGCAGTTGAGGATATTCGCTTCTCGTGCCGCGACGAATGAGGTCAACCAGCAGTATCAACAAGAGGAGGGAGATGGCAATCTGACTCCATCCGATTCCGATCAGTGGATCCATCAGGGTGACAAATAAAACTGGGATACCCACCCCAAGCAGGACACAGGCAGCTGTATATACTGCCACCAGTCGTAACCTTCGCATGGATTCCAGGAAGACGACGTTAATCAGTCCGGCAGAAATTGCACCGGCTACAAGATTGAATTGCGCCACGGAGATCGACGCGAGGTATTGCGGGAAGACATGACGAAACAGCAGGGGTATCAGGAACCATCCCAGGATGGTGACAGGAGTCAGGAAAAGGAACAAAGCGAGCAGCAGGGACCGATTGAGTCGTCGGAAATCGCGAGCCCCGTCGATTGACCCGAACTTATGAGTCAGTTTCGGGTGAAGATATCTGCGAAGCGGTGTAATACCGGTTTTCATCAGGCGGAAAAGCGTTTCTGCCGGTGAATACAACCCCACGAGTTCCACCCCGCCGACCAGCAGGAGAATAATCCTGGGTGCGGTTCGGACGTTGTCGCGCAGATAGGCAAAACTGAAGAGCGAAAACCCGGTACGAATCAACTTGCAGTGAGCCTGCTTTCGAAGCCTTGGTTTGACTCGCATGGGGCACTTGATGTGATACACTACCGTCGAAAGCAACACGGTCAGCACGCTTCGCAGGACAAGGCCGAAATAACCCAACCAGGGGATCAGT
>WJJA01000443.1 GCA_014729955.1 bacterium | reverse complement strand
GAAAAGGCACATCCTTCCCGGACGGCCTTTCTTTTTGTGGGGCTTGCTCTATCTTCTGACCATGGCGGCCGTGCTTGCCTCGGTTGTCGCTGACACGGGTGGACGGTTCGCATACTCTCTCGACGATGCCTACATCCACCTCGCCGTGGCCGAGAACCTTGTCGAACACGGCATCTGGGGAGTAACACCTTACCACTTTTCGTGGTCATCTTCCTCGCTCCTGTGGACGCTGCTTCTGGCGATCCTGTATGTACCCTTTCAATCGGTGTTTGTCTGGGTGCCGCTCGGGGTAAATATTCTGATCGGGTTTGCGCTGCTCTACATCGCCGACCGTCGTGAAGTGTTTTTTCGGCTTTCGGCCGAATCCTCCTCATCGTTCGTGCGACACCTTATGCCCGGCATGATCGTGCTGCTCGGACCGCTTCCACTCCTGACCGTCAACGGCATGGAACACCTGCTTCATGCGTTGCTCACGCTGGTGTTTTTGAGGGAAGTGGTACTCCGTGGTGTCGATTCCGACCGCAGTGCCGAAGGGACCCGTCAGACCATTGTTCTCGCGATGTGGGCAATGGTGCTGGGGGCGGTGCGCTACGAAGCCATCCTGCTGCTGTTCGCGGTTTGTGCCTGGTGGCTGCTGCGCGGGCAATGGAGACGGGCTGTCATGGTCGGAATCGCCGCCTGGATTCCCGCGGCGACGGGTGGATGGATTGCCGTCTTCCACGGCTGGGAGTTCTTTCCATACTCAGTCCTCTTGAAAACCACTCCGATGCAGATGCAAGACCAGGGAGCCGGGATAGCCCTGGTGAAGACTATCCTGAGAAACGGCTTCTTCGTATTCCTGCCCGTCATCGCAGCGTTGGCGGCTGCGGCTAGGCTGCGGACAAACGTACCCGCGTCGAGAACGCCGACAGGCCCTCTGTCTCAACTGCGCGCATGGATGCACAGCTACGACAAATCAGCGATCCTACTGCTGCTGTATACGTTTGCGGTATTGCTTCATCTCGTGGTTGCACGGACCGGTTGGCAGGGACGCTACGAAGCCTGGTTCGTGCTTACGGGTATCATACTGCTGCCCCTCGCCGGTGCAGGGGCATGGCGACAACTGCGTGTGTGGACGAAACGGTCGGCGTGGGGCAAACTGCTGCTGGTGTACGTAAGCCTGAACCTGATCGGATTTGCCGGCCATCGTCTTTATCACTGGAACCTGCTCGTGGCCGGACCGCTCAGCATCCATGACCAGCAGGTGCAGATGGGGCGGTTTCTCGGGGAATACTACAACAAGGCGACCGTGCTCGCCAATGATATCGGTGCAATTAACGTGTACAGCGACATCCGGTGCATAGACTTCATCGGATTGGGTACGAAAGAGGCGGGCGCGGGGTATCTGCATGAGGGGGTAGGTAAACGTGATATGATCGAACGGCTGGAACGGTTGTATCAACCGGACATTGCCGTGCTCTATGCGTCATGGCTGGGCGGCCCGCCCCCGTCGCACTGGACCCTCTGCGGTCGCTGGGTCAATCCGCGCAATATGGTCGGGGGCGATGAGACCGTCAGCTTCTTCGCCTTTACACCGGGAGGTGCAGAACGTCTGCGACATGCGCTAGAAGCCTTCCGGTCGCAACTGCCGGAAACCGTGCGCAGCGAGGTCTGTGCAAACTCACCATAGCAATTGATAACTTGGTCCTCAGTGGGTCTGCAGGTGGTCAGCTCCGCATCGTGGAGGGTGACGTGCGGGGGAGCTGTCCGCAGCGGCGTCGGGATGCCTCCCATACGGAATCCCGGTGAACAAAGGCAGTGGCAGTCGTTTTCCTCTTTCATCCTTCAGTCGGGCCACACTACTTTAGCAGGAAGCGGATTGCACACACCTCGCGAGGTAGGATTCATGGCGGAGTCGGACGATCGGTCAGATCGGAAGAGTGAGCGGAGTTTTGTTCGAGAACTGTTTGATGAAGCATTCGATTTGCAACATGGTCTCTGGAAGACGTTTCTCACATTGTTCCGCAATCCGCAGGTTGTGGTACGCTCTTACAATGACGATGCGAAGGCCAACTACTATTCCCCGGTCAAATATGTTCTGCTTGCAACTGCACTGTTGACCTTTATCCTCTATACGGTGTTTGACTACGCTGCTGTGCTTGAGCAAGAAGTTGAGACTCATCTGCAGAACGGCACAACCGAGGAAGTGGCCGAACACCGTATGTACGCTGAGCAAATCACGGACATTTTCAACCGTCTTAGCAATGATTACAGCTCGTTGTCCACTCTTTTCCTGCGTTTGCCCTGCCTGGCGCTGTTCAGCTTTCTTTTCTTCCGACGGATCATTCCGCGGTTTTCCCATCACCTGGCGCTGAATGCGTACCTGACCGGCCAGGCGCACCTGATCAGCTCGGTTCTGCTGCTGCCTGTCCTGTTCCTGCCGGCCGCCGCGCTGCACGGCTCCATCTATATAGACGTGGTGATGGTGATGGTCTTTTTCTACTACTGGTATGCATATATCCGACTGTTCGGTCATCGCAGCATCGGCGGTTGGATCGCGTCCGGCGCCGGTCTGCTGCTCGCCTACACATTGTACCTGCTGCTGCTGATCACAATATCGACCGTCGCTGCGATTGTCATTGCGGGGCGCTAGCCCGGATATTTCATGAATGAAGAAAACATTCTTTTCTAAATTCTATATTAACAAAAAGATAGTGTCGCGCTATATGGTTTTGCTTCGGCACAGAATGTTTTCAAGGCAAACTCATCTATTCATTCCCCCTTCGGGCGGTCCCAACTGTGTCATCTGCTTTGTTCCGAAAGATTCG
>WJJA01000059.1 GCA_014729955.1 bacterium | reverse complement strand
GTCGGTGGTGCCGTCCCCGCCGAACAGCAGCGACAGCCCTCCGAAACCGGCAAAACGGGTGTTGATCGGCTGCGAGTATTCCCCGTTAATCAAAAGCAGGTTGCCGTTCTTCGTATCGTATTCCGACTGGAATGTGGTCCCGTTGACATCGTACTCCGCGACACGAGTGTCGCTGCCGTTGTTGCGGTACTGCATGCGCGCGAACACACGCCCCTTGTACACCTCGAACATGCTTCCCAATCCGAGGCTGAAGTCAGTGGAACCGGATCCGAGTGGAACCAGGTATCCGCCGTCGTCGGCTTCCGCATCGCCGGTCGGCAGTTTCAGCATGAACTCGGGATAAAGCATGTAATCGGACACCTTGAACCAGCGCCCGACCGTGAAGCTGATATCGCCGACACCGGAAGCTGAGGCGGTCTTCGAGGCATAGTCCATCGTTCGACTGAAGATGAACGGCAGTTTCAGTGAAAGATCCGTCTTGCGGAACCGTGTGCTGACCGGTAGAGTCAGCGAACGAGTGCTCGGATTCACCGCGACTTCGGCTCCGACATACAACGGCATCGCGGCAAGCCCCACCGCCTGTCCGTCACCTTCGCCCTCTTCATCTTCGTCGGAATCGTCCTGCGTCTTCATGCCGTACTGCGCCCCCGTCAACGAGGGGTCGTCGGCGATGATGTTTGTGTTGCGGATGGCCGACTCGATCGATTCGTTCACCAGAATCAGATCGATATTCTCCTGCGCCGAAGCCGGTCGACTGATCAATAACGCCGCCGCGACCAACAGCACCAGCTTTACCACAGCTTGCACTTTCATCGTTTCGTTCTCCACTATGAATCGCATGGAGGTTCCGCCCTCCGGGTGGAATCCTGCCCTGTATGAATACATTCGTGATTTCTTTGCCGGCAGCCCCTTGATAAGCAATCGCTATGCCGGGATCGGCAATACGCCTGGTTCCCATCCATCATAAACGTTATAAGAACAATGTTTTAGGGTTCCGAAATCCACAACGATCTTGTTACAGTAACCCTCAATATCCCATGCGACAGACGAGGTTCCAGTGTCGTCTCGGGGAAGGCGAGATTACAGGGGTTTACAGGTGGTTACATGTGATCGGTACATTCCAGGTCGCACGCCCAAGTTGTTGAGAAATAATGGGAGGCATGGCTACCTCAGCAGCACGATTACCGCTCAACCGTGAAATATTAGGCTAACCTAACGGCATTACAATACCAAAAGGGCGGAAAATGGAATCTGCCGGCTTTTTCGCTTTTGGGGTTCTTTTTGGCGTAGATACAGGGGCTCACGCTTCAAGGCAGGGTTCGAAGGAGTCTCCCGGGTGGCATCGAACAGGGGTCGGGTAAGGATACTTGTCTCTATACTGATTCTTGGAAGAAATATCCCGTGACACTGCCTGAAAAGGCAAAGACACTGGATTCCGACTTGCCAGACCGTCGCGGATTGGTATTCCACGACTGTTCTCGATGCCACGGGAAAACCACAAAAGGACTGATATTTTTATCTTTACCAATGACACTGGATACCGGCTTGCGCCGGTATGACACCCTCTGAGACAGTCTGTTGTGCCGGAAAGACAAAATGGGACATTGTTTTCGAGCTTCGCTATAACCGGTTGATTCATCTGCTCCTGCAAGTGTCGCATGCACAGGAAGGCAGTTCGCGTTGCATGTCAATGCAGGTATCCCGGGCTAGCCCGCATATTTCACGAGTTCAAACTGTGTCAGATGTGAGGCGCGAAGGATGAAGCTGTATGGGGCAATACCGCGAATCCTTCGCAACAAAGCAGATGACGCAGTCGGGACCGCCCGAAGGAGGAATGAATAGATAGATTGGCCTGGACACAATCTGTGTCAGAGAAAACCTGTACAGCGTGACATTATCTTGTTGTTAATATATCTTTTAGAAAAGAATGTTCTCTCCATTCATGAAATATCCGGGCTAGCCCAAACGCTGCTGCATCAAACGTTTCACAGGACCGAAATGGGTCTTCACAAAATGGGCGAGGTTGCGCGGCTCCTGCTTCACGAGTCGGCGCAGATCACGGACCGCCGGCTCTCCGCTACCGGCATGAGGACGCCAACCAAGTTCATCTTTGAAGCGATCCAGCGCAGTTTCGTAGCGGTCTTTCGCCAGGATCGCACCCGCCGCCACCGCAGGGTTGTCCTCCGCACGCGGTCGCAGGATTAACGGAGCGTAGTGGATGTCGCTCATGTAACGGTCGGTGATACGGCGCGGCTCTCCGAACTTGTCAACCACCGCCGCTTCCGGGACCGGCTCGATACGGCTCAGCTCTGCGATCACCGCCGCATGCGCCCAGCCAAGCAATCCGTTGATGCCGCCTTCGGTCAGGTAGCCCGGATACTCCGCGTTATACCAGTCCGGGTCGAGTTCCACGACGGCAATGCGATCCGGGAAGCGCCTCATCAGCCCGGACGCCAGGCTGCGTATCCTGGCGAGCGGCAGGTTCTTGCTGTCCTGCACTCCCATGCCGTAGATCTCGCGGGCCGTGTCTCGGTCGGCCTTGAAGCCCGCCGCAACCAGAGGGCCGAACAAATCCCCCTTGCCCGCTTCATCCGTGCCGATCCAGAGGGTGAGCTTCTGTTCGCGCGGAGGCAGCATGGAGATCGGATCGATCACCGTTTCAGTCACCGGATCGCCGCTGCCTAGTTCACGACTCACCCCGGTGTCCAGTCCCGTCACCTCCGCCACCAGCGCCGCCAGCAGCATTGCTGCCTCCTGGTCCCCCTTGTTCGCGGGCACGAACGAAAACCGCCGTTTCTTCGGGCTGTGATAAAGCACAGCGGAAGAGGTGCCCTCCGCCCCGGACAGATGAAGCTTGGCGCCGTACTGAATCGGTTCGCTTTCAATCAGGGAATTTACCCTGGCGGCTTTTTTCTTCAGCATTTCTACGGCGTGCGAAAGGATGGGATCGGACATGAATCGGGTTCCGTGACGGGATCGGTGGCTGCCTGCATGCAAATCTGCCTGCGCAATGTAGGTTGATCATGGAGAGACAGCAAGGGCGGGTCGCCGAGGGCTTGCGGAGACAGGTTTTAGCCGTGCACGACCGGCTTGTCGGCCGCGACTTACATCCGGCGCTGCCGCTGGGTCAGAAACGCAATCAAGGCATCCTCCAGCGGTGTCTCGGTCGTGAGCAGGTGACGGTTCACACGGTGTCGTGCACAACCCGCTTTGATCGATTCGAGGAATGCCCCCATTTCTCCCTGGTAATCCTCTCGGATCTGCCAGGGACTCGCGACCAGCGAACGGTTCGATTCCAGCTCTTCGAATCGTGCTTCACGGTCAAACGCGAAGTCGATCTCACGCGGATCGAGCACCTGGAACACCAGCACCTCATGCCCGTTGTGTCGGAAATGGTGCAGCCCGGACAGGATCTTCTCCGGCTCGTCGAGCAGGTCGCTGATGAGAATAATCAACCCGCGCCGGCCCGCCTGTTCCGCCAGCTCGTGCAGCACATTCCCGATGGCGGTGGTCCCGCCGGGCTCAGCATGTTCCAGGGCACTCCAGAGCATATCACGCCACGTTAACGCACTGCGGGGCGGATAGTGTTCACGCAGCGTCTCATCGAAAATCCCCAGCCCGACCGCATCACGCTGTCCCAGCAGAAGGTACACCAGCGCCGCCGCCAGGCTGCGGCCGTACTCGAGCTTCGTGGGGCGCTTGTCATGCGCAAAGTTCATCGAACCCGACACATCCAGCATGATCTGCGCACGCAGATTCGTCTCCTCCTGGTACTGCTTGATGTAATAGCGGTCGGTTCGGCCCAGCACCTTCCAGTCCACATGCTTCAAGGGGTCACCCGGCTGGTACATGCGATGCTCGGCGAACTCCACACTGAACCCGTGGTACGGACTCTTGTGCAGACCGGTCATGA
Organism: bacterium; assembly: GCA_014729955.1. Lineage (GTDB taxonomy): Bacteria > Electryoneota > Electryoneia > Electryoneales > Electryoneaceae > WJJA01. The sequence continues at coordinate 3,099 of WJJA01000059.1, read as the reverse complement.
ACCCCTCCACCACCAGCCTGGCACGCAGAGACAGCGGCTGCAGGCGGTGGATCAGTTCGCTCGATACCAGTTCACGTTCCCGGGCGGAAAGCATCAAGATGCCTCATGTTTCAAGTGGACAGGACCTCGACAGAGTCGAAGATAAGCAATGCACGAGCGCCGGTTGCATCCGGTTCCAGGCTCTCGCGCAAGAGAAAACCTCCGCCGCCCGCACACAACTGCCCGGCAGACCTTTCAATCAGTCTGTCGGGCAGCTCGTTTGCAGTATTGGTGACCTTCCTACTCCCCGGCATCAGCGACTACGCCTGAGGCGCCCAAGCCCGGGCTGCCTCTTAAGGATAGGGCGGGCCTCCGTGCCCGCCGATGGAATGCTGTGTAGGGTATTGGACCGCATCAGCGGAGTGTGACCCGACACTCAAAGTGGATCAAAAACATTGAAGGTGGACCATTTCAAATGCATTGAAGGAGAGCATGCGTCAGGTCACATTAATCTGCGGTAAGCAAAACCAGGCGGAACGTTCCAGAAAGCGCCCTGTCCACTCCTTGCTCGGCGGCAGGTTCAGACAGGGCGCTCGAAAGTTGCAAACGTCGTAAAGCCCGATTAGAAATCCGTGTAGTACATGTAGCGGTAATCTTCGATGTTGGCGTTGTCACGTGCCAGTTCGACCCATTTGTCATAGGCGGCACGCTGCCGTTCACGGAAGAGCTCCTGGCGTGCCTGTTCTTTATTGGATGCGAACTTGCTCATGTCCGCTTCTTCACGTTTTTCCAGCTTGATGATGAACCAGCCCTTGTCGCCCTTGACCGGTTCCGAGACCGTACCGGGTTCCATGTTCAACGCGGTGATCACGAAATTGGGGTCGCGACCGATGCCGCTGACAAACTCGTTCGGTTTGAACTCGTCCGTGTTCTTCATTTCAAACCCGAGATCGGAAGCCGCACGTTCCAGCACGCCCACCTCCCGGAACTGTTCATACACCTCGCGTGCCTTGTCCCGGGCCACGTCGAACTGGTGTTCCAGCAGCAGGTCTTTCTGCAGGGTCTTACGTACCTCTTCAAACGGGCGGAACCCCGCGGGGATCGCCTCATAGGCACGCATCACCACGTAGCCCTGCGTGAAGCGATACACCGGGCTGATCGATCCCAGCTTGCGCCGGAAAAGGAAATCGACCACCGCCTGGTTCTGGCCGAAACGAGGGATGTAACCGGTTTCACGAATTTCTTTCAATGTATCGACTTCCACGCTGTACACCCTTGCGGCGTCAAGGAAACCGGAGCTGGTCGCCTCCTCGCGAAAGGCGTCTGCGCGGGATGCGATCTCGTCAAGGGTCTGGGGGCTGCGTTCGATCTTGATCAGGATATGACGGGCATACACCTCTTCATCGTCGCCGCTGCCGCGCTTGTCGTCCACTACGATCAGGTGGAAGCCGTACCGGGTCTGGACCGGGCCGACCAGCTCGCCGATGTCGGCATTGAAGGCCGCCTCTTCAAATTCGTCGACCATCTTGCCACGGCCGAACCATCCGAGCGCCCCGCCCTGTTCGGAAGATGCATCCTGGCTGTATTCCTTTGCGACGTCGGAGAAGTTCGCCCCCGACGCAATCCGGTCCCGCAATTCCAGGACAAACCCGCGTGCTGCGGTGGTATCCTCTTCGGACGGCTTATCCGGAAACAGCACGAACTCGGCATGACGCTTGGCGACCTGTTGAAAATCAGGGTCCTTGCGCATTTCATACTCGGCACGCAATTCGTCTTCCGACACCAGGCTGCTGTCCACATCCATCTTGGTTGCGGGGATGAAAACGTAGTCCGCCTGGAGCATGGTATTGTTCCAGCGGTACTGATGCCGCGCTTCCGCTTCCGACACATGCACCCCGCCGGCGATGCGCTGGATCATCTTCTGCTGCAGAAGGTTGCGTCGTGTGTTTTCCTCCAGCGACAGCACGACGTCGACGTACTGAGGGTCGGACAAGACCTGTTCGTACATCTGTCGGTCGAATTGTCCGGTCGAATCGACGAAGCTCTGGCGAACATTCTGCGGAGGGTTGTTGCGCACATTGTAGGCGACCTCGGCGTTCGTGACCTCGAGCCCGGAACGCTTCAGCGCCTGCTGCAACAGCACTTCATTGATCACGCCTTCCCAGACCTCTTTGCGAAGCTGCTTTGCACGCCGGTCGTCGATCTCCGCGTTCTGGTTGGTCTGCCGTTCGTAGGCGAATCGGTTCTCCAGGGCGGTCTGGTACTGGTCTCGTGTGATTTCTTCGCCGTTTACTTCGGCGACGACACCCGGCTTCATCCCGGGCTGGAACCCGCCCATACCCCAGTCGAACACGATAGTAATCACAAAGGCGATGGCAAGAATCAGGAAGATGGTCGCCATCCGTTTACGCAATAAGGTCATCATGGCCGTCGGCCCTCACCAATCCACTTGAACTGTAACGCGAGAAGAACCCTGAATATAGGGGGCTTTCCAAGGCTGCGCAAGCACGTGTCCGCATGACTCCCGCCCCTCGACCGTTGCCGGCGCATCTTCTCGCGTTCCACGTCTCAAACATCCGTAGAGATCCATGTTTGACTCGGGGTAGAGTTGTTGGCACGTGCCCGATGTCCCGGCCGGTCAAGAGTCAGAACATGCACGAATGGTCTCCTCACGCTCCCGGAGGGGTGCGGCAGATCGTCTCACGGTGTAGATTAAAGGATCGAAGGGGAAGGATTCTCACCGTCAGGGGGATAGAATCATAAAGCACATCGCGTATCTCTGCATCCTGTTTGTCTTAACGTTTCATGCTGCCGCACAGGCAGACAGTCGCATCGTGCAGGATCGAGCCGTTTCCGGCATGGAATACCTTTCACCCGTCCCCGGCGCTGAACAGGTGGCGCCGCAAACCCACCTCATCTTCCGCCCCGGCGGCTCATTGGCCGGTGATGCGGAATACGGCTTCACGGTCACCGGGTCAACCAGCGGAGCGATCTCCGGGCGAACCGTTCGAGCGGAACAAAACCGCACCCTGCTCTTTTACCCGGCCACACCGTTCGAGCTCGGCGAAACCGTCACCGTAGAGATCGGTCCGGAGCTGAGCGGTCAAAACAAGACTATTC
>WJJA01000442.1 GCA_014729955.1 bacterium | reverse complement strand
GTTTGAATAGTGCAGGGTACTCTTCCAGACCGCTTTGAGGATGCGCATCTCCATAAAGCCCGATTTCATAATAGGTTGGACTTGAAACCGAATAAAACTGATCCTGGCCGCATCTGCTGAAGTCCGCCCCGGCATGGAAGGTAGTGAAGAAACCGGAACCGCTGCGCGGAAGGCAGTTCACGGCGCGAATACCGTAGCCGTAGGTGCGCCCGTGCCGCCACGTAAAAAACGGTTCTCCGCTGATATCGATCAATTTGCACATGGACTTCGTGCGGGTCTCCATCGCCATCTGGTCAGGAACGGTCGCCATCAGGCAGATCTCGCCGATCTCGCTGGTGGCGACATCTTCAAAGGTATCTTCTAAATAAACAACATCTGAGTAATGTGAATAGAAACGATGGTGCCATCTCATCACACCGTCGGGACCGATTCGCTCCAGGATGACATCCGCGGCGCTTGAGTCTGTCGTGAACTCGTAGGCGAAGAGAGTCGTCCCGGCGGAATCTTCAATCGCCTTGGCCAATTCCTGCACTCCCTGGTTGCCGGGGATGGTGTCGGAATGGATGGTCTCGTGCGTCCACTGCAGCATACCCTGATGATCAACGCAGTAGAGTCTGTAGAACAATGTGTCTTCAGGGGGAGGTGCGACATAGGATACCGGGAGACGGTATTGGCGTGAATTACCGTAGACCGCCGTTTCCATCTGCACTGCACCCGGACGGTCCGCGAAATCATCAACATTCACAGAAAAGATGAGATTGCCTTCAATGTCGTAGCGAACCACCTGTAAAGTCCGTCCTGCCCAATGGGCCCCCAGGATATCGCCCCCCTCCAGCAGAAACGGCTGCTCGATGGTGACATGATCGAGGCGTACCATGCTTTCACACTCGAGCCCCTGCGACTTCACGGACTGAGCGAGGATAAAAAATAGAGCCGCAACAAGAAGAACCGTCGAATGATGTGACCCATGCCGAGCGGACTTCATCGTCATACCCCCATTGTTCATGTCCGGTTATGCCGGACGGGGCCCGCTTTGCTTTGGATGCGCTCTAAAGCCGGTGCTATCGCAGGTAGATCACCTTGCGAGTGTCACGCACTGCGCCCGCCTCCAGTGTCAGGAGGTACACTCCCGAGGCGACTCCGTTCGGACGGACGACCCGGCTGTACGTGCCGGCGGTGTTCGGCAGGTCGGTTTCCGTCCATACTTCACGCCCGAGCAGGTCATACAGTACAAGCCTGGCGGCGGTGTTCTCCGCAAGGTTGAATTCGACGGTCACCTGTTCATTGAACGGATTCGGCCGGCAGCTTGTGATACGGCTCGAGACCGGCTGCACAGCGGGCTCGTATCCCGGTGCATCAGTTGTGTATTCTTCAAAGACGGCAATGGTTGTCGAAGTTTCTTCCACCCATTCGCCGTTTCGGAAGACTTCACGCACTTCACGCCCGAAGACGACCAGTTGGTCTTCGTCATCGATCCACATCAGCTGCGGTTCGAAGGAGAGCTGATGCTCCGGCTCCCAGGTCCATCCAAACTGGACTTCTCCTTCCCAATTGATTTTCCAGACAGCCAGCTTCTCGCCGTTGACATACCGGTACCCGACATACACAAACTCACCCGGTTCCTCGACAAGATGGTAGGTCATGTTTTCATCATAAAATTCCTGCCAGCTCGGGCTCATGGCCGCGCTCCACTGCGCTTCGAGATCCTGGCTGTAGAAGTGCACTTCGTGGGTTTTCACCCGGCGCCGTGTGAGCATGATGGACTGGTCTGCCAGTTCGAAGAGTTGCGGGTACTCGGCAATGCCGTTCTGAGGAACCGCCCCCCCGAATATCTGGTGAAAACTTCCCCAGGGCTCATCCTGGAGCTCGGCGAGGTTGTCTGTGGAAGTACCGGTCCCGGTCTTGTGATAGCTCATGAGGAATCCGCCGTTGTTCAGCGGCAGGACATCATTGGCCATCGCAAAACCTCCGCTTGCACCGTACATAGAGGTTCGTATCCGATCACCCTCAGGAGTAAGGGTGACTACCGTCGCCACCGTCCGTAAGGAACCCAGGTTGATTTCTGCCGACGTCGCCAACAGGCCGATGGTCCCGGTGTGAACGTAGGTGATATCTTCGAATGTTTCACCGACGCCCTGGTGACGTCCCCACTGCAGACTCCATTGCAGTTCGCCGGTGACGCTCAACATGTTGACCAGGATATCCACGTCGGAGGTGTCTGTGGGGAACTCGCATGCGAACAAAACGTAATCGTCCTCGTAAGGTATGACCTTCGCGCGTTCCCTGAACTGCCAGTCGTTGTCGCGATTCCGTGTCAATGGAGTATCGTAGGTCCACTCCACTTCACCTTCAAGATTTGCGCAATAGAGACGATGATGGACCGGAACATGCGGCGAATCGCCGTAGAAACCCACCGGGAGCATGTAGTACAACGAGCCTCCGATTCGAGTGAGGCAAGCGGTCTCAATCTTGGGTATGAGGGTCTCATCTTCGAGGATGTCCAGCGCGGTTCGAATGTGCTCCGAACCATCCTGGTTCCGATAAAAGAATCCCAGCGTGTCTTCATTCACATAGCTGCCGACATAGCCGTTCGAGGGCAGCAGCAGCGGCTGTTCCACCAGGACACTGATGCGTGAGGTTTGCACCGGGCGCAATTCCTGGGCGAAGAGCGCTGAAAAACCTGCCAGGGTGAAAACGAGCGAAAGGGCGACGAGGACAAGACGATGCGGGAGGAAATGTGAGCGGTTCATGGCCGGCTCCCCCTTGTTGGATACCGTGGATGTAGTTACCCTGGAATCAAGGTAGATCGCCATTTTTGATAAGGCAAGTATCGAACTTGTTTTTTACAGTTTTTTCATATTGCTACGACAATGCGAAATACCAAAATCAAGAAACACGCAAATCGGACAATTTGTCAAGGAATCATTGGTTTAGGTATCTGACTCAAGTCCGGGGTTACTTGAGAGCGTTTCCCCGGACAACATGACCTTGGGAGCGGTCTGTCCGTCTCGTATATTCCAAGATTGCGAGTAAACCCAAACCTAACACTGCAAGGCTGAACACCATGTATCCGATGACCATTGTCCTGCTGCAGGCGGGCGAACAGCAACCCAATTCCCTGCTCACCTTCCTGCCGTTCCTCTTGATGATTGTGGTGCTTTACTTCTTCCTGATTCGACCGCAATCCAAACGCCAGAAAAAGCACCAGGAAATGTTGAAGCAGATCCAATCGGGCGATGAGGTGGTAACGATCGGCGGGATTCACGGCAAGGTCGCAGGGGTGCGTGACCAGGATAATACCATCATATTGAAGGCCGGCGACATCAAGCTGACTATCGACCGTGCCGCAGTCTCTCGTGTGGAGAGCAAAGCGGACGGCTCCGACGTCGGCGACAAAAAGAAGTAGTCGTCAGATCTCAATGGACCGGCTCGTGGTAGTTCATCTTGGAACATACCGGTCCCGGTAGCGTACAAACGGTCCTCCCGGCGGCGTACAAAAAGGCTTTCTGCGTTGTACGATTGCTGAGCGCGGGCTGCTTTACGTCTACTGCCGGTGCCTGCAGTACGGTCAGCGCGGGATCAGACTCCGCATATTGCCGGTGGAAAGAGGGTGCAGCATCGATCCCTCTTTTTCGCATGGAGCATACCATGAGACACAAAGACATCCGCCTGTTCGGCGACCCGGTCCTGCGCACGGAAACCGAGGTTGTGACCGACTTCGACGATACCCTGCGTGCATTTGCCTCACGTCTGGTGCAGATCATGATGGAAGCCGACGGTATC
>WJJA01000441.1 GCA_014729955.1 bacterium | reverse complement strand
GTTAAAGAAAAGCTTTAAGTTTACGGCAACGCCCCCGGGCGGGCCGCATTCAGTCGGGAGGAATGGATAGTGACAGATGTACCGCGCAAATTCGCGGCGGAAGATGAAGCCTTTTTCGCCGGTCGCAAAGAGCTGACGGAAAAATGGCCGGACATCCCCGCGCTGCATATCGTGGACAACTGGCCGCTCTTCGCCGGGCATGTGAACATCGCCCGTTTCCTGTCGATCCATGACCTCTTCCGGCAGACGCTCCACCTGCCGGGTCATGTATGCGAGCTGGGCTGTTTCAACGGCACCAACCTCCTCTTCCTCGCCAAACTGCTGACGATTTACAAGCCCCGTAACCTTACCGAGGTGTTCGGGTTCGACACCTTCGAGGGGCTGGAGACCATCGAAGAAGGCAAGGATGTTGAACGGAAACGTATTCAGGGCAAATACAAGGGCAACGTGGAGCTGCTGGAGGACCTGATTCATCTGAACGGCTTCGAAAGCTGGGTGCATCTCGTGAAAGGGGATGTGCAGCAGACGGTGCCGCAGTTCCTCGAAGAGCGCAAGGATGTACGCTTCAGCTTCATTTACATCGACATGGACCTGTACGCACCGACCGTAAGCGCGGTCAAGGCGCTCTATCCGAAGCTGTTGAAAGGCGGCATCATGGTCTTTGATGAATACAACACCGCGCTCTGGCCGGGCGAAACGATGGCCGTGCACGAGGTGCTCGGCGAAGAGGTTAAGCTGCGGCAGGTGCCGGGTACACGTCAACCGACGGCTTACCTGGTGAAATGATGCTCCCGTTTGGAGATACGATCCTGGTCGTGGCAGCTCATCCGGATGATGAGGTGCTGGGTTGCGGCGGGACGATCGCCCGTGCGGTGCGTGAGGGTCGGCATGTGCATATCGCAATTCTCGGCGAAGGGGCGACGTCACGCTACCATCAACGTGAGGCGGCCGATGCCGCTGAGGTAGAGCAGCTGGCGGAGCAGTCGGAACGTGTCCGCGCCTTGCTCGGAGCGGAAACATTGGACTTGGGCGGCTTTCCGGACAACCGTTTCGACACCATGCCGTTGCTGGACGTGGTAAAATATGTCGAGTCGTTGGTTGAACGGTATCGCCCGGACACGATCTTCACCCAGCATGGCGGCGATTTGAACATCGACCACAGCATCGTGTTTCGCGCGACACTCACCGCGACACGCCCTGTCGCCGGCGATGCTGCGAAGCGGCTTTACGCCTATGAGGCCGCCTCTTCCACCGAGTGGGCCTATCAACGGTTCGACCCGATGTTCCGACCGTCGACCTTCGTGGATATTGCCGAGACCCTGCCGATGAAAGTGCAGGCGATGGCCTTGTACGATACCGAAGCACGGGAGTTTCCCCATCCTCGTTCCGCCGAAGCGCTGGAAGCAATGGCGAAGCGATGGGGGAGTGTCGCCGGGTGCCCTGCAGTCGAAGCGTTTGAGTTGATTCGCGAGATTTGTTGAGGAGACAGGATGCCCCTGTCCGATCCAAAACATACACGGGGCGAAAGCCCGGGTCTTTTTACACCGGGAACACGGTCCGGCCGGGTGGAGCCGCTCCCGATCAGCGACCGGCGGGTCGGCGAAGACCGTGAGGTCTTCATCGTCGCGGAGCTATCCGGCAACCATCACAGCAGTCTTGACACGGCAAAAAAACTGGTTCGTGCGGCCGCCGAGTCCGGTGCCGATGCGGTCAAGCTGCAGACCCTCAGCCCGGACGGCATCACCCTGGATTGCGACCGCGAACCCTTCCGTATCGGTGAGGGCACGATCTGGAGCGGACGAACCCTCTACGATCTCTACCGCGAAGTGCAGACCCCCTGGGAATGGCACCGCGACTTGCAGCAGCTCGCCGCTACGCTGGGCCTGGTGCTGTTCAGCAGCCCCTTCGACCCCCGCGCGGTGGAATTCCTGGAGCGGGAGCTGGACCCGCCGGTTTACAAGGTCGCCTCGTTTGAGCTGGTCGACATTCCCCTCATTGAAGCGATCGCTTCCACCGGCAAACCGATCATCCTCTCCACCGGAATGGGCAGCGAACGGGAGGTGGATGAGGCGCTGGAGGCTGCGTGGAACAACGGATCCGGCCCGCTCGCCCTGTTGAAGTGCACCAGCGCCTACCCGGCCCCCCCGGAGGAGATGAACCTGCGGGCGATTGCCTGGATGAGGGAGCGGTTCGGCGTACCGACAGGCCTGTCCGATCACAGCCTGACCCTTGCGGCGCCCCTGACCGCGACAGCGTACGGCGCGTCTATCATCGAAAAGCACCTCATCCTGGATCGTAACGAGGGCGGTCCGGATGCCCCGTTTTCGCTGGAACCGGCGGAGCTGGCCCGGATGGTGAGAGAAGTGCGCGCGGCGACTCGAGCCGCCGGTCGCCCGATGTTGGGCGTAGGGAAACGCGAAACCGCATCCCTGCAATTCCGTCGTTCTCTTTTTGTCGTACGTGACATCGCAAAAGGTGAAGAACTGAATGACATCAATGTGCGTTCGATACGTCCCGGTCACGGCCTGCCTCCGCGCGACCTCAAGCGCATTTTGGGTCGGAGGGCCGCGACGGAGATCCGACGCGGCACACCCCTTTCATGGGAGCTGATCGAAGGGGGCGAGATATGATTTGCGTGATCGACTACGGCGCCGGCAACCTGCCCTCGGTGGTAAATGCGTTGAAGACCATCGGTGTGGAGGCGGTCGTCAGCGAGGATCCGCGCGACGTGCACCGTGCCGGCGGCGTTATCCTGCCGGGAGTCGGAGCGTTCGGGGACGGCATGCGCACTCTGCGAGAGCTGGGCATGGTCGATGCCCTTCGCAAACGTGTTGTCGAAGAGGGAGTGCCTTACCTCGGCATTTGCCTGGGTTTGCAGTTTCTCGGACGACGCAGCAGCGAATACGGTGACCACGAAGGGCTCGGCTGGATCGAGGGCGATGTGGTTCCGATTCAACCGACCGACCCGTCCCTGCGTGTGCCGCACATGGGTTGGAACGAGATCCGCATCGAACAGGACGATCCGCTTCTCAACGGCGACTCGTCGCCCGGCGTCTTTTATTTCGTGCACAGCTACCACCTGTCCGTGGACGAGTCCGACCGGCAATGGGTCACAGCGACCGTGGAACACGGCGGAGCCCTGACCGCGGCCGTGCGGAAGGACAACATTTTCGGTGTGCAGTTCCATCCTGAGAAGAGCCAGAAGGCGGGCCTGGACCTGCTGCGCAATTTCGTCGAACTGGTGGGAGGGTGAGTCATGCTCAAACATCGCCTCATCGCGGTACTCATC
>WJJA01000440.1 GCA_014729955.1 bacterium | reverse complement strand
TATCATGCCGTGCGAAAGCTGCTGATGTTGAAGTGATTCCGGCTCTCTGAGCCATAATAAGGATCGAATGCACGGTCTGTTACGTGGAGAGGGACGGCACGCAGGTGATTCCGGCTCTCTGAGCCATAATAAGGATCGAATCCAGACGCATGCAGCGGAGGATGAAACTCTGCAGCGATTTGGAACGGTTGCTTTGTTTTCGCTCGTGATTTTCATCACTCACTTGGTTCCTAAATCTTCTGAGCTTACCTTTCTAAACTTCTATTTCGCAGAAGACGGTGATTCGTGCCGGTGACCGGACTGCCCGATTGCCCCCACGTTATCCTTCCAGTCAACCCAAGCTTGAAAAGGGAGTACATATGACTCGCCTGCTCGCACGGTCTTTCAGCGTGTTATTCCTCGCCCTGATGACCACTGGTTCCGTGTTTGCCGCCGTGATTGACAGCCCGCTCGCAGAGCGGCTCCCAACTGCCGGCGGCACTGACATGCTGCCTGTCGTCGCGCTGATGAGCGAACGACCGGACATTCCCTACATGCGCGCCATCGTGCAAGACGTTCCCCGGCCGAACCGGGCGAAAATCGTGAAATCCGAACTGGATCGACTTGTCACCACCACGCAGGGCGAGCTTCTGCGTGTGTTGGAGGACTATCGCAGCGAAGGACGTGTACTGAGCTACCACTCGCTCGCCATCTGCAATGGTGTCAAGTTCTCCGCGACACGTGAAGTGATTGAAACCCTGGCGGACCGGGACGACATCTGGATCATCCTCGATGACACCCCGGAGGAAGTGATTCGGGATTGGAATCCGCAGCCGGTTCCCGGCGAACTGGATGAGCCGGATTGGGGTGTGGAACGCATCAACGCCCCAACCGTGTGGGACTGGGGGTATACGGGTGAAGGTGTGATCGTGTCGGTGCTGGACACCGGTGTGCATTACAGCCACCCCGACCTTGAAGATCATATGTGGGACGGCGGCGACGAGTACCCGAACCACGGCTACGATTTCTACAACAATGACAACGACCCGATGGACGACCACGGGCACGGCAGCCACTGCGCCGGCACGGTCGCCGGTGACGGCACCGGCGGCACTCAGACCGGTGTCGCACCGGACGCGACGATCATGGCGTTGAAGGTGCTCTCCGGCGGCGGCAGCGGTGCGCAGTCCGCGGTCTGGGATGCGATGGATTTCGTGCTTGACCAGGGCGGCGATGTGATCTCGATGTCGCTGGGCTGGACAAACGAGAGCAGCGGCAATCGCCAGACCTGGCGTGAGAACTTCGAAACGCTGGACGTCGGCGGTGTAACGTCGGCCGTTGCAGTCGGGAACGAGCGGAATTGGGGCTACCCCCCGCGTTCGCCCGGCGACTGCCCCTCGCCCTGGCGTCATCCGGACCAGACCGGCACCGGCACGCAGGGCGGTGTGATCTCGATCGGTGCGACCAACCAGGGCAACACATACGCAAGCTTCTCAACACCCGGCCCGGCGGTATGGACCGGTGTTCCCGGCTATAACGACTGGAGCGTGCTGATCGTTCCGGATATCGCCGCACCCGGTGTGGATATCACGTCTTGCAACAACTGGGGCAGCGGCTACCAGCAGATGTCCGGCACATCGATGGCCACACCGCACATTGCCGGCGTGATTGCCCTGATGCTCTCCAAATCTGAGCTGCTGATCCCGGCTGAAATCGACTCGATCATGGAAGTTACCTCGATCGACCTCGGACAGGACGGCAAGGACAACGACTACGGTTCCGGCCTGGTGCAGGCCGATTCCGCCGTGCTGAACGTAAATGTCGCCCTGGGTCACCTGCAGGGTTCGGTGGTCGATTACAACACCGGCGAACCGGTGGTCGGTGCGGCTGTGAATGCGAGCTTCCGACGCACCATGATCGATACCACGGACGAAGAGGGCCTTTTCGAAATCGCGGAAATCCCCGCCGATACCAACTGGACCGTGACCGTCGATCACTTCCCCTACCAGCTTGCGGAGTTCACTGAGGTCGCCATCGACTCGGCCGACACCACCGAGCTGGATTTTGAATTGATGGTGGGGATTCTCGGAGTGGACCAGACGACATTTGAAGTGCAGCTGATCGACGATACCACCGGTACCGCCTCCTTCAACATGGAAAACACCGGCTCGGCGCCGGTGGATGTATCCATGCGGGTACGTCCGGTGATCAACACCGCCGAGTTCATGGACAGCCTGTTCGCGTGGCAGGTGGGCGACTCGACCGGCGACCAGTGGCTCCGCGGTATCCAGGCCGGCAATGACCGGATTTACGTTTCCGGTTCAAACAATTCAAGCAACCCGAACAAGATTTACAGCTTCGACCTGGAAGGCAACTATCTTGGTGCGGTGGACCAGCCTACCACCAGCATGACCGGCATCTACGACCTCGCCTTTGACGGTGTGTACCTGTACGGCGGGCGCAGCCGGCAGATCGTCAAATTCGACCCGGAAACCGGTGAAGAGGTCGATTCTTTCGAAGGTCCTTATCATCCGAACCGTGCCCTCGCGTACGACATGGACAACATGGTGCTTTATGTCGCGCAGATGAGAAACGACATTGTCATCATGGACCCGACCACCGGGGAAGAGATCGGGTACATCGATTCGAACCTGCGTATCCAGGCGATGGATATCAATCCGTTCGATGAAGAAGGCTATACCCTTTGGGCGGTGGTGGATGATCCCAGCGGGACCAACCGTGACCTTTACCGCATCAATCCGGAAACGGGCGACATCCAGTACCAGGGCGTGCTCGAAGCGGCGGATGAGCGATCCGTCTTCGGCATTACCTTCATCGAATCGTGGGCGATGTACTACGACACCATGGTCGGCCTGGTCAGCGGTAGTGACGGGTACGATTACGCCAAGGGCTACGAAATCGACCTCAGCGTCGGCTGGTTGAGCCTGTCGTCCGATGAGCTGACCATTGAACCGGAAGGATCAGCCGAGGTAACGATGTATTTCGACGCTCACGGCCTCGAAAACGGCAACTACGGCGCCAACCTGTTCGCCGAACACAATACCCTGCAGGCCGAAACGGTGATCGAAATCGACCTGGTCGTCGACCTGACGCATGTTGAGGGATTCGAAAACGTCGTTCCGCGCTCATTCTCGCTTGCGGATCCCTACCCCAATCCATTCAACTCGACCGCACGGATTCAGTTCGAGGTGCCGGAAACCGCCCCGGTGACCCTGGCGCTCTATGATGTGCTGGGACGCCGTGCCGCAGTGCTGCACCAGGGTGCGCTGACGGCCGGATCGTACAACCTCAGCTTCAGCGGCGAAAACCTGGCGTCGGGCGTCTACTTCCTGCATATGAGCAGCCCCGGACAGTTCAACGCGGTCAGGAAGATGTTGCTGGTCAAATAGGCAGCCTGTTGACCGTCGTATGTGACGATACGAAAATGGTTCACCCCGGCAGAATTCTGCCGGGGTTTTCTCGTTCCCGAACTTCCACCCCCCGGATCGAGCATATCGTAACCATCGAAAGACCGCTGTTTTTGCAGTCGGGTTAAGTGTACCTGCATGTTTCTTCAATACTTCCTTTCACTCCCCCTACCCCCTTCTACCAATGATTGTCGATGATTGTTTTCGATTTGCGCTTTCGTTCGAGGTTTATTTATGCGAATTATCACCTGAAATATCCGGGAAATAGCTATTACTATAGACACACCTGGAGGATAGCGGTCTTATTATTATAACATCATATAATGACAAGTAATGATATGAAGAAAATTTCGAAGAATACCCCTATTGTGTGACAACCGGGATTCAAACTAGATTGATTGCTGCAAATAATGCCGCAATTGAGGGAAAACACTTACATTTATCCGACACATACTCTGAACCTTCAGGTATAGTAAAAAGCCGGGCAGAACAATTCCACTACGAGCCATTCATTGGAACGGATCAATGCCATCTTATCGGATCTGGGCTTTATGCAGTGTCTCGTCTCTGCTGGAGTCGGCCGGTCTTTCCCTGCAGATGCGACACCGATCTACCGGAGACTTGGATGTTAATCTGGGTTATGAACGGAACAGTCCTGTTCACGGCAATGGTCGTATGGTGGCTATGCGTGGAGACCATTGCATCCGTGTGAGCGGTGGCAGCGACACACTGGCGCAACATCCGATGAAGATCCAGTTGAAGGCAGCCGGTACCAGCGGGCGGATCCTGGTACAGGATTGCCTGGTCTGGGCGGATGACCATGAGGAACAATGGTTGCCGCTGGGGATCGAACTCAGCCGGAAAATCGTACTCGGTATGCCGTCGTCGGGCGAACCATCCATGCCGATTCGTCCACTCCGTTTATGCAACCTGCAGATGAATTTCCGCATCCGACGCCTGATGCCCGTACTTCACTATCGTACAGAACCGGATCTGACAGAGTTTCCAAGGCTTGGGCTGCAACTGTTCGGGATGGGAAAACCGCTGACCAGAAACCTGCTGCCCCTGTCAGAGTCTACCCACGGCAGGAACGGTTCCCTCTATGCCCGCATGCTACCGGTGAAGCAACCTTTCTTGCTCCGCAGTGCCGACACGCTGGTCATAATGTTGCTGGATGGGGACGATATACACCCAGTCTCGTTTTTCCTGTTCGGGATGGATGGTTCAAAAGGTCGGCCGAAACAGTGGTATCCTCTCATCTATCTCCCTGAATGGGACGAAGGATCCTTGAATGCACACGGCGGTCGTATTCACCTGGCAACCGAATCACCCACGCATCCCGCTTTCTTCTAGCCCGAATATTTCATAAATGGCGAGAACAATATTTTCTAAAGACTATATTAACAATAAGATAATGTCACACTATACAGGTTTTCTCTGACACAGATTGTGTCCAGGCCAAACTCATGTATTCATTCCCCCTTCGGGCGGTCCTGACTGCGTCATCTGCTTTGTTGCGAAGGATTCGCGGTATGGCAATACAGCTTCATCCTTCGCGCCTCACATTTGACACAGTTTGAACTCGTGAAATATTCGGGCCGGCATCGGCACCGCAGAAGGGAGCTCATTCACAACTGAAACGATCTCACTTCGACCTGATCGCCGTTCTGCTCAAGAAAAGCGTCCAGTTCTTCTGCAGTCGGCACGCCTTCCTTGGCACCGATCTCTTCGTGCGTAATCTTCATCGAACCGGCCGCTGCTGCACGTTTGAGAATGGTGGGAACATCGAGGTCTCTGATCAGACCGTCCAGAAAGAACGCCGCGACAGTATCTCCCGCCCCGGTGGTGTTCACGATCTCTTCGGGTTCTACCGGAAACGCGCCGATGGTGTGCACTTCCTGGTCGCGCATGTGCATGATGCCGTCACCGCCGCGGGTTACAAACGCTTCATTGACACCCATGTCGGAGAGTTGTTTCAACGAATCCTGGATCCTTTTACGATCGGTCAGTAACTCCAGCTCTTCATCGTTCGCGGTGAAAACATCGACATACGGCAGCAGGTCGCGTACGACTTCCAGGGCCGGCCCCAGCATCGACTTGGATGGTGAAAAGAAAACTTTCGGGCGATCTTCTCTTTCTCGAATCTGCTTCAGAAAGTCGAGCAGCGATCGTCCCGCTTTCGGCTTCAGGCTGGTAATGTCGAGCCAGCGGCTATCGGTCAGAAAACCCATGAAGTGACGAAAATGTTCTTCGTTGAGGTGGGTACCGGTACCGTAATCGGTGAGGATGGCACGGTCACGATTCCCTTCCGGGCTCGAAATCACCATGCTGATGCCCGGTTCAAAGGAGGGAAGTCGAAGGATATGAGTGACATCCACGTTTCGTTCCATCAGATCCCGAGCCAGCAGTTCTGAATAGTGCCCGGTTCCGAGCAGTCCGAAGTAGCCGACACGATAGTTCAGCTTCGCCAGTGCCGCGCAGGTGTTGGCGGAAGAACCGCCGGTCCGCACCTTCATCCGTACCTGGGATTTCGAACCGGTCGCAAAGGCGATATAGGAACGCCGGAAGTCCGGATCCTGAATATCGAAATGGGCGCTGTTCGCGTTCACAATGAAAATATCGGTGACCGGAACGCCGATGCCGATGACATCATACATGGCAAGCCTCCAAAGACATTGGGGGTCGAGTTTCTGAGCCTGCGATAATCGTCCATTTCCCTCACGGCGAAGATACGATACCTGTTGCATGGAATCCGTCAGGGTCTGTCAGTTTGCTTGGACGCCCGGAGACGCGGGTGCTCAGGTTACCGGCCACAAACCGGCTCGTTCGAGAGGGTCTTGAACAACGGCCAGCAGGGAAGTGAAAACACGTTCGGGGGGGGCGGCAGCATCAATCCGTCTCCATTCCGGCAGGTCAACGGCCAGGAACGCCTCACGCACACGCTGCAGGTTGTCACGTTTTTCCATCACGTTGGGTACCTCACCTCGACCACTCATGATCCGCTGCACCGCCGTTTCCACGGGAATGTCCAGAAAAACCGCGACATCCGGCACCGGGGCAAACGAGGTCATCAGCGCATGCACTTCGTCCGGGCGGTATACCCCTCTTACGCCCTGGTATGCCATGCTGGAGTAATAGTACCGGTCGAGCACTACCACCCGTCCGGCTTCCATGTTCGGGCCAATCAACTGTTCCACATGCATGCGTCGATCCTGCTCGAACAGTTTGAGTTCCTCTTCGGGGGTGAGCCGCCTGCCCTCTTCGAAGGATCGACGCAACTCCGCGCCGTAGCGTTCGAGGGTTGGCTCAAACGAAAACACCGCCTCGATTCGATTGGACTGAAACCATTCTACCAAGCGTCGCGCCATCGTCGACTTGCCGCAGCCGTCGATCCCTTCGAGCACAACGAGGGCGCCGCTTCGTGTCGGGTCTGGTGCTTTCACGTTCGCTGTTCCATACCCCCTTTGCATGACGGGCATTTCATCGTATCGAGTTCAAAGCAGAAGGTACGATGATGCCGGCCTGCTTCCAACCGGGTTTTCACTGTGGGATCTGCCGGCCCGGTGCTTACCGCTCGATTCTTCCCTACGTTGTATTATCTTGTTATCGTTATGCTGATAATTGTTCTACCCTGAATCTATCCTCATCGGTTGAACCTCTCTGGAGAAACCATGCCGGATCATTCCGAAGCCGAAGTCTTTCAGAGGATGGTGGAGCATTCCACCGATATGCTTTCACGGCATGCGGCGCAGGACGGTCGCTACCTCTATGCTTCACCCGCCTCAAAAGCACTCTTCGGATATGAACCGGACGAACTTGTCAATCTCAATCCGTACACCCTCTTCCATCCCGAGGATATTCCCGCGATCCAGACATCGCATGAAACAGTCCTGAATACGTCGATGCCGTACACGGTACGCTATCGAATCAAAGCGAAGTCGGGCGAATGGCGCTGGGTCGAAACAACCAATCGCTGTGTGCGCGACGAGAACACAGGTGATACCACGGAAATCCTCTGCGTGACCCGCGACATCACCGACCGACTGCAGGAACGTGAACACCTGGCTCGTCAATCGCTGGCTCTCGAAAACATGTGGGAGGCGGTCGTAGTCACCGATGAGCAGGGGCTGGTGTCCGACTGGAACCGTGCCGCGGAACTCCTGTTCGGCTACTCCCGTGAGGAAATGCTTGGTCAGGAGACGGCAATCCTGCAGGCGGAGCAGCGCAGTGAAGATCTGTACCGCATCATTCGCGAGAACGCGCTGACCGACGATCACTGGAGCGGTGAAGTGCCGATACGCCGGAAGGATGGCTCAACCCGCTACGTGGAAACCCAGATCGCGGTCCTTCGGGATCCGGACGGCACCTATCGAGGGATGGTCAGCGCCTCGCGTGACATCACAGAACGAAAACAGAAGCAGGAAGAGGTTGCCCAGAGTGAAAGCCGGTTTCGTTCGCTGGTGCAGCACTCTTCCGATGTCATCATGGTGCTCGATTCGGACGGGCGCATTACCTATGTCAGCGATACCGCGGTCCGGCTGACGGGACGAAAAGCGGAGGACTGGATCGGCCGACAGCTGTTTGATTTCGTACCAATAGATCAGCGCAACAAGTATTATCACAGTTTCCGTGCCGGGCGCACAGAATTCCTGGACGGTGCGACACTGTTCGAGTTGCCAATCACTCGGCCTTCCGGCGGCAGCATGATTCTCGAAGCCGTCGGCGCCGATCTGCGTGAAGACCCCGATGTGTGCGGATTCGTGATCAACTGCCGTGACATCACCGAGCGCAAACGTGTCGAACATCGCCTGCGCCTCCTCGCTACGGCCATTCGTGATGCGGAAGAGGCCGTGCTGATCACCGATGCGAACCTGGATGAACCCGGACCGAAAATCGTTTTTGTGAATGAAGGTTTCACAATCATGAGCGGGTATAAGCCGGAGGAGGTTATTGGCAACACCCCTCGCATGCTGCAGGGACCGAAAACCAGCAGGAAGATGCTCGACCGGCTGAAAAGCGAGTTGAGAGCCGGGCATTCTTTTGCGGCCGAAACCACCAACTACCGCAAGGACGGCAGTGAGTATGTCGTCGAATGGCATATTTCGCCGGTGACAGACCCCACCGGGATGTTCATTACGCATTACGTCTCCATCCAACGTGACATCACCGAACGGAAACGTGCGGAAGAACGCCTGATGAAAAGCGAAGCGCGTCTCGCGGAAGCTCAGAGCCTGGCGCGTATCGGCAGTTGGGAGTACGACCAGGAGGAAGAATCCTTCGACTGGTCGGACACCGCCTATGCGATCTTTGAAATGGATCAGGACATGGGACAGCTCGACTATCAGCAGGTGCGCTCCCGCCTGGTCGAGAAGGACCGTGAGACCCTGGATCAGGCCTTTCAGGATGCTGCAGTGGACGGCGTGGAATTCGAGTTTGACACGCAGATTCTCCTGCCGAACGGTGCCCATCGTGATATCCACATCATCGGACAGCCCGGCAAAGACTCCATGGGGCGTTATACCCGCATTGTCGGCACCTTCCACGATATCACCACCCGCAAACAGACCGAAGCCGCCTTGCGTGCAAGTGCAGCAGAGCTGGAAAAAAAGAATCGCCAGTTGGAACAGGCGGGACGGGAAGCCGAACGGGCACGTGAGGCGGTTGAGCAGGCCGCGGAGGAGCTGGGCCAGGCATACGAAGATGCCGCCCAGGCTCGACGCACCGCCGAGGAAGCGAATGAAGCGAAAAGCATGTTCCTTGCCAATATGAGCCACGAGATTCGCACGCCCCTCACCGCAATTCTTGGTTTTGCCCGTCTGTTTCGTGACAAGGAATCCGACGAGGAATCGATCCACTATCTGGATCACATCATATCTTCCGGTGAACACCTGCTGCAGTTGATCAACGACATCCTGGATCTCAGCCGTGTCGAATCGGGTCGCCTGAGCCTTACACCGAAGCCGGTAAACCTCACACGCCTGGTGGATGAAATTGATGTGGTCTATCGTCCCCTCGCGGAGCAGAAATCACTGGAGATGATTGTAATACATGACCCCGTAGATCAGCGTGTCATGATCGACCGGGGACGTGTGCGCCAGGTGATCGCCAACCTGCTCGGCAATGCGATCAAATTTACGCAGCAAGGAACGGTTTCCCTGACCGTGCAGCCGGTGCTGAATCGAACCAGCCTGGAAATTGTCGTCAAGGACACAGGTTCCGGCATCCCGCGCGAACAGCAGAACAGCATCTTCGATCCTTTCTTCCAGGTGAGAGAGTCGGGCAAGGCGGCGGTGGAAGGCACCGGACTCGGGCTGGCGATCACACTTCGGCTGATTCGGGCGATGGGAGGCGCGATCGCCCTGCACAGCGAAGAGGGCGAAGGCAGTAAGTTCCGTGTACGGATTCCCTGTGAATTCACATCGGACGAAGAGACTGAAATACCGGATGGTAAAGCGATTTCTGCCGGCGAGGAAAACCTCCGCAGTTTACATGTATTGGTCGCAGACGACCACGAAGCGAATCGGACGCTGATCGATTTTACGTTGAAGAAGCGCGGTCATCGTGGAATCCTGGTGGAAGATGGTGCAAAGGCGATAGAGGCTTTTAAGCAGAACAGCTTTGACCTGCTGGTGATCGATGTGCAGATGCCGAATGTAGACGGCTATGAAGCGATTCGTAGGATCAGGGAGCTCCCCGGCGGCCGTGAGGTTCCGATCATCTGCCTGACCGCATTCGCGATGAAAGGAGACCGTGAAAAAAGCCTTGCCGCCGGCGCGGACGACTACATCTCGAAGCCGTTCGATCCATCCAGACTGGCTGCACGGATCGAAGCAATGGGATGTGCCGGAAAACAATCGGAAATCGGTGAGATGCAGAAGGATAATGCAGAATCCTCTCAGACAACACCCGGTTTTGACGCGGACATCAACCCTTCCGTGCGAAAGGATCCGGATCCGGAAATGGCAGCCTTACAAAAGGGCTTCCTGGAAAGCGTACGCGACGACGTTCATGATATGAAGCTATCCCTGCCATCACTGACGGACTGCAAAGTGTGGGGACACCGGCTCGCCGGCAGCGGTGGATCGTTTGGATTCGCGGCGCTGTCAGCGTTAGGACGAGACCTGGAAGAAGCCGCCCTTGCGGAAGATGCCTCCCTGATACAGAGCCGATTGGAAAGGATTGCCATGCAGGTGGAAGCTGACCTGACTGCTTTTTAGCCCGGATATTTCATGAATGGCGAAAAGACCGCCCTCAAAAAAAATCTATATTAACAATAATTTAGTGCCCTGTTTTAACGGTTTTTCTCCGGCACAGTTTGTGTCCAAGTCAAACTCATCTATTTTTCTCCCTTCGGG
>WJJA01000058.1 GCA_014729955.1 bacterium | reverse complement strand
GATCTGCGTGAGGTTGAAGCACGCATCGAGGAGGGTGATGAAAAGGCCGCGCTGATCCGTGATGCGATGGTCTACCAGATCGCAAAGGAGATGGGCGCGATGGCCGCGGCGCTGGGCGGCAACCTGGACGGCGTGGTGCTGACAGGCGGTCTCGTGAAATCGGAAAAACTGTTGCAGGATATACGCACAAAAATCGAGTTCCTCGGCGAAATCTTTGTGTTTGCGGGCGAAGAAGAAATGCTCGCGCTGGCCGAAGGAGCGTTGCGAGTCCTTCGCGGTGAAGAGACCGCGAAACGATATGGGGAGAGCGCATGAGCAGCAATAAGGTGCTTCTGTTTGGAAACGAAGCCATTGCTCACGGGGCACGGGAAGCGGGCGTCTATTTCGCATCCGCCTATCCCGGTACTCCGTCCACGGAAATTCTCGAGATCTTCTCCAAGTTTCCCGGCATTTACGCCAAGTGGTCGCCCAACGAGAAGGTAGCGCTGGAAGTAGGGATCGGCGCCAGCCTGACCGGCACACGGACCCTCGTCACGATGAAGCATGTCGGAGTGAACGTGGCGATGGACCCGCTGATGACGTTTACCTACACCGGCGTGGTGGGCGGCTTTGTCCTCGTCAGTGCGGACGATCCCGAGATGCATTCCAGCCAGAACGAGCAGGACAACCGTATCCTGGGCAAGTTTGCGAAAATTCCGATCCTGGAACCGTCGGACAGCCAGGAAGCGCACGATTTCACGATCTTCGGCTATGAGCTTTCCGAACGGTTCAGCACACCGGTGATGCTGCGTGAAACCACGCGTATTGCGCATGCCAAGGGCTTGGTTGAGCTTGGCGAATGGAGCGAACCGAAGCGAGGCGAAGCGTTCGAGCGTGACACCGAACGGTTCGTGATGATGCCGATTTATGCACGCAAGCGTCACACGATCGTCGAGCAACGCAGTATTGATCTGCACAGGTTCTCGAACGAGTGGGAAGGCAATCGTCTGGAGCTGGCCGATACGAAAGTCGGATTTATCACCGGCGGGATCGCGTACCAGTACATCAAGGAGTTGATGCCGGACGCCAGCTTCCTGAAGATCGGTATGCCGTGGCCTTTCCCCGATCAGAAAGCAAAGCAGCTTGCCGAGCATGTGGACCGCGTGATTGTCGTCGAAGAGCTGGAACCGTTCCTGGAAGAGGAGGCGAGGCTGGCGGGAATTGCGTGCGAAGGCAAGGCGTATTTCTCGCGAGAGGGTGAGCTGAACCTGGACCGCGTAACAGCGGGCCTCGCGAAGGCCGGCATTGATGTGCCCGCGCCGCCCGAGCCTGTGCAGGCGGGTGAGGTGCTGAGTCGTCCTCCGGTGCTGTGCGCCGGCTGCCCGCACCGCGGAATCAACATGGCGCTGAAGAAGATCAATGCGGACGTGTACGGCGACATCGGCTGCTACACTCTCGCCGCGCTGCCGCCGCTGGGGTCTCTGCACACCTGCTTCTGCATGGGCGCCTCAATCGGCAATGCGATCGGATCATCCCTCGCCGCGATCAACCCGAAACACGGACAGGTGGCGGTGATCGGCGACAGCACCTTCTTGCACAGCGGCTTGACCGGTTTGGTGGATCTCTACTATTCGCAGGCGAACGCCACGGTGGTCATCGTGGACAACAGCATCACCGCGATGACCGGCGGACAGCACCACCCGGCGACCGGGCATGACCTGATGGGCAACCATGCGCCGCAGGTTTCGCTCGAACGTATCATCGAAGCTATCGGCATCGAACATATCGTAACCCTCGACACCTACGATTACGACAAGGCGCTGGAACAGCTGAAGGGTGCGGTTCAATACGAAGGGCCGTCGGTTGTGATCGCACGTCAGGCGTGCGCGCTCTTCCCGAGCAAAAAACGGCCTCAGCCGTATGTCGTGCTCGAGGATTGCAACGCCTGCGCCGCCTGTTTCCGTATCGGTTGCCCGGCGATTTTCCCGTCCGAAACCGAGTTCCATAAGAAGAAGCCGAAGGCTGTAATCGATCCGGACGCCTGCACCGGCTGCACCCTCTGTTCGCAGGTATGCCCGATTGACGTCATCGTACCGCTGGAACAGAAGGAGGTAAAGGCATGAGCCTGGAATCGATTACCAACGTGCTCGTGGTGGGTGTCGGCGGACAGGGTGTCGTGCTCGCATCCAACATTCTTTGCGAAATCGCCGCACGTGCCGGTTTCGATGTGAAGAAGTCTGAAATCCACGGCATGAGCCAGCGCGGCGGAGTGGTGACATCCCATGTACGGTTCGGTCCGAAGGTGTACGGCTCCCTGATCGCCTCCCAGCAGACCGACGCCCTGCTTGGTTTCGAGGCGGCGGAATCGCTGCGTTTCGCCCATGAGGTCAAACCGGGCGGTGCGATGTTCGCTTCGACGCAAAAGATCAAACCGCCCACGGGAGGCGGGTTGAAGGCGGCGAAGTATCCCGAGGATGCGCTTGAACAGGCGGCGAAGATCTGCAAGGGGACGCTTGTGCCGGTCGAGGCGCACAAGATCGCCGTCGAGCTTGGTAATGCCCGTTTGTCCAACACCATCCTGCTCGGGGCGTTGTCCACCAGTCTCGATATCGATCAGGACATCTGGGTGGAGACGATCAAGAAAATGGTGCCCCCCAAGACCATCGAGCTGAATGTGCAAGCCTTCGAGCGCGGGCGGCAGGTCGTCGCGGATTTTGATGTTGCCGTGAAGTAGAGCTGATGTAGATTCAGTACACTCGTTCAGCCGTCAAGTCACACGCACGATACAATCGTGCGCAAGACCTGAGGGAACGTTGTGTCGGGTCTTGGCCCGCGTCAGCGGGGTGTGAACCGACACTCAAAATGGTTCTTACACGGCGTGAGATAAAAAACAGTCCTGATTTGATCTATCACCCCTGCCGGTATAAATCCGGCGGGGGTTTTTACATGCTTGTTGATATTATTGTGCCCGGATACGGGATGAGTAAACTCCACTACCGCTCAATCTCACCTCTCTTCAAACAGAAAAATCCCGAAACGGTCTGAATCGCTTTGATTCCGCGATCAATTCACGTATGCTAAGAAGGAACCAAAGAAATTGATAGAGGAATAAAAACCATGGGCTTAAGGAAGCCTGAGTGCTGGAAACGAGAGATTGGAAAGCGGAACTGGTCCATGCGAGCGGCCTCAGTCCTGCTGATGATTTTGCTCCTTCTTGGCGCTGTAAAGACCGAAGCGCAGAACGACGCCGGGAGTGCGAAGAACGCCGAAGTGGTACGCATTGCACGCGCCACCTGGGACACCGGCTGGTTCCAGACGGAGGTATTTCGCGAGCTGCTGCATGAATTGGGGTATGCCACCGCCGAGCCGCGCACCATGGACAACCGTGAGTTCTACCACGCGGCAGCACGCGGGGAGATGGATTTCTGGGCGAACGGCTGGTTTCCGAGTCACGTCGGTTTTCTGGAAGAGCCATCCGTAGCGGGAAAGGTTGAAGCGGTCGGGTATGAAGTGCGCACCGGCGCTATCCAGGGCTACCTGGTAGACAAGGCGTCTGCGGAAACGTACGGCATTACAAAGCTGACCGATTTTCAGGATCCGCAGGTGGCCTCGCATTTTGACCGTGACGGCGACGGTCGTGCCGATCTGATCGGCTGCAACGTCGGTTGGGGTTGTGAACGTGTGGTGAAGCATCACCTGGACGTTTGCAATTTAACGACATCTGTCGAACATGTGCAGGGCGACTACGCGCCGATGATGTACGAGACGATCGAGCGTTACCGCAAGGGCGAACCGGTCTTTTTCTACACCTGGACGCCGAACTGGACTGTGGGTGTCTTGAAGCCGGGCACGGACGTCGTCTGGATCGAAATGCCAAATGCGAGCGAAGCGACCACGCATACAGGTATCCAAGGG